>JALGSS010000076.1 GCA_029821745.1 Candidatus Zipacnadia bacterium | reverse complement strand
GAGATGCCGGACGTTCTCGGCCTGCAGGAGGTGTTCTGGCATCAGCGCGCTTTCCTCTGGCAGGCGCTGCCCGAGTACGAGCAGTTCGGGGAGCACCGCGACGGGGGGCGCGAAGAGGAGGCCGCCCTGATCTGCTACAGACACGACCGGATCACGCTGCTCGAAGCGGGGAATCTATGGCTGTCCGAGACGCCGGAAGTGGCGGGCAGCCGTGACTGGGGCACGCACCACGCGCGAATGGCAAGCTGGGCCAGGTTGTGCCGACGCAGCGATCAGGCCCGGCTGGTGTTCATCAACTGCCACCTCGACAATCAGGTTGAGGAGGCCCGCCAACACAGCGCCCTGCTGCTGCGAGACCTCGCCACACGCAAGGCCGAAGGAGACCCCGTGGTCCTCGTTGGCGACTTCAACACCGGACCCGACACACGCACGCACGCTCTGCTGGTGGCCGATGCGGACATGGGGGCACCCTTCCAGGATGCGTGGCGGCTTGCCGGCGACGGGCCGGAGAGCGAACCTACCTATCATGGCTGGACGCCGAACAGTGAGGACGGGGAACGGGCGCGGATCGACTGGGTCCTAGTATCGCCGCGGGTAAGAGTGAGCAAGGTGACCCGCCCCAAATACCGCGAGGGCAACCGGCTGCCATCGGATCACTATCCCGTCCTCGCGGCCATCGACCTGGGCGCTGGCGGCCCGGCGACAGATCGGTAGTGCCGCAAGATCGCTTCCTCGGGCCGCGACGCTTAGAGGTGCGTTTGGGTCTCAGCCGAGATGGTCCACAGACTGATCGGCTCCTCCCGACCGCGGACGCGGACGTCTCCGACTTCCGTTAGATGGAACTGTGCGGTCAAGGCATCGACCGTCCTGCCGCTCACCAGGAGATCCTGCCGGTTCTCGCGGGCGTACTCCTGCAACCTGAACGCCGTGTTAACCGGGTCGCCGATAATCTGCGGCTCCTTGTGCTCGGATCCCAGCACGCCGACGGACACCGACCCCGTTACCAGCGTCGTGCCGGCCTCGAAGGGCTCCCTTCCCTTGGCTCTGAACTCGGCCGCCAAGCCCACGAGAGTGGCACGCAGGTCAATGGCTGCGCGCACGGCGCGATCAGCGTGGGAACCGCCTCCTCGCTCTGCCGTGGATGTTCCTGTCTCACGGAACAGCACGATCGCGGCGTCGCCGGGTCTCCGAGCGGTTATCCCTCCATGGGGCGCCACAGCGTGGTCTACAGCGACGAAGAAGTCCTCCAAGAACCGCATCGTCTCCGCCGCCGCCTCCTTCTCACTGCGCGTTGTGTAGCCCCGGATATCGCAGACGAGCACAGTCCCGACCAGTTCCATTGGCTCTGAGGAGACCCAGCTCGGGAATTGCCTCTCGACCCACCCCAGAACGCGCTCGCCCTGCATCAGGCTCACGAACGCCCACGCAACCAGCAGAGCCGCGCTCGAAGGGACGAGCTCGATCCACACCCCCCACTCCCTGAAGGCCGCGAACCCGATCAGCCACAACAAGGCCAGCAGGAGAAGGAGCCATCCGGTCGTCTTCACCGTCGATGTGCGACACGCGACCACGGCGAGGGACAGAACCAGTAGCAACGCGACCGATATGTCAAGGATAGGCCACCGATGGAGCCACGGGCCGCCGAGCAATGTGGCTGTCGCGTGCCCGTGCACGGCGACCCCTGGCAGCGGCCCAGCAGGCGTCTGCAGCGTGTCTTCCATCTCGTCCCAGCGCCCTATCAAGGCAATCTTCCCGCGCACCTTGCCGGCGTCGATCCGTCCTGCCACGACATCTCTGGCGGGGATAACGTCGAATGCCGTCGCTCCGCCGGTCCACCGTATCCACTCCAGGTCCCCCGCAGAGTGGTCTCGCCCGGTGCGCGACACGCTGTCCTGATCCGGTGGTTCGGGATTGTGGAGAAGGGCCAAGGCCGTCGCCAGAGCAGGGAACTTGCGCGTACCGTCCGCTGATGCCTGCCACGGCCTGAAGAAACGGACAACGTTATCTGGGCGCTGCATTAGAGGCGATGCGATGTAACGCGCGGCGGCGCGCAAAGCTCTGGGCGGATCGGTGAAGGTGTACGTCTCCATGCGTTGGTCCGGCTCGACCTTCGCCACAGCGTCCGTGACCAGGACGACATTCCCCGCTGCGCGGATCGCTTCCGCAAGTCGACGATCGTGCTCAGAGGGCCGCACCATCGACACATCGAGCCCGATCGCCGACGCCCCGGCGGCGCTCAGCCTCGTGACCATGGTCACGTACCGGTCGCGCGTCAGCGCATTGGGCCCCCAGAGCGGTTGCAGCGACTGAAGGCTGTCCGCGTCGACGCCGACGATGACGATGCTTTGCTCCGCCGCGGAGCCGGCAAAGGTGCGCGCCCGCCAGTCATAGGTGCGCATCTCGAGCGCCATCGGCGCGCTGCTCTGGTGGCAGAGGAAAACCACGGCCAGCGCAAGAGCCGCCATGCCGGTGATGATGGCGCGGGGATCCAGCCGGAACTCACTGTGCATGGGCTCCCCCAAGGCGCATTTTCTGACGGAAGGTCCAGCACTGTCCCTCGTATTGTAGCACGATCCCCACTGGAGCGCCCCCGGAAGCAGCACGCCCCCGACCCTTGAGCCGGAGGCGCTGCAAATTCGCTATCGGCGGGCCGTGGACGAAGTGCGCACCGACGGTCGCTTACTGCGCCTGCCTCAGCGAGCCACGGCGGCGTTGCTTGGACGGGCAGGGCGCGGCCTTGCGCCCGTGCCGGGCCTGACGAGTGCTCCGGTCGATCGGGCCAGACTGCCGACGACGGTCGCGGTGATGAGCGGGCCCTCGGAGCCGTCGATCCTGACCGAACCCTTGAGGCGCGTGGCAATCCACGCCGCGACTTCGTCCGCCGGCAGTTCTGTCGCGACAGTAACGACCGCGGAGCCTGGCCTCGAAGGGCTCGGGAACGCCCGCTTGATCGCCGGGTTCTCCCGCAACCCGATCATGAACGCATAGATGTCTCGACGGCCCTTGATCCCCGTCAAGCGCACTCGGACGGCCCGCCCCTTGGCCATCAGAGCGTCCATCAGGTCTGACACGACGTCCTCCCCGAACCGGTCGCCAAGACTCAGCAGGGCCTCGTGCCCGGCTCGTCTGTCGGTCGAGCCGTGGCCCGGTCTGCGCGCGGTCCATTTCCCCAGCGCCTTCCCCGTGCGGGGATCCACGATAGCAGCCCTGCCGTGTGCGCGACTTGCGTACACAGGCCTGCGCGGGCGACGCTTCCCTCCACGTGGGCGAGCCCAGCCCTGAGCCCGAGGCCTATCGGGCTTCAGCACGGGGCGCCCCGTGTCGGCGAGGAACTCGGCCTGCACGAGGATGTCGCCGTCACCGATGGAGTGGAGACCGTACAACGGGCCGCCCATGCCCCGGGGAGACTGCGTCAGCGGGTGATCGGGGACCTTGTCGGCCGAGATTGGCACTACCTCGAAGCCTGCACGCGTCAGCTTCCGCGCGATGCGTCCCAGCGCGGCCGGGTCAACCTGGCGTCCGGCGCCGTTGTGTTCGGCCAGCGCGATGTAGACTTTCGGGTGGCCAAGGAACCGGATGAGATCTCTCCTGCGGTTCCACTGAACCCAGTTGCTTGCCGCGTCGCGATCGAGGTCTGCATCGCGCTGCGCCCCAGGCGCTGCGACCGGTTTGACGAAACACCGCGCGGTGTCAACGATCGCGTGCTCGCCGTCCGCTTCGCATTCCACCTGGCCCTCGTACACGACCGTCTCACAGCTGCCGTCCTCAGCGACCAGACACTGGAACACCGTGCCCTTCACCGCAGCCACCGCAGAGGGCATCTCGATCCTCAGCCCACTTGGCCCAACAAGAGCGCGTTCGATGCTCACCCACACGTTTCCGACGAAGGCTTTCAGGCTCGACCCGCCTTTCGGGTCGAGGTAGCGGATCAGCAGATGCGTGCTCTCGTCCAAGCGAATCTGGCCACCGCCCTGGATAGCAAGCTCGGCACGAGAATCCTTCCCGGTGCGGATTGCGCTTCCCGATCTGAGCACGGCGTTGACCTCGGCGGCGCGCCACCCCCCAGTCTGGTGCCGGACCGACACATCACCATACATGGAGGTGACCACAGCGGAATCCGCCGCCACTTGGCGACGCTCTTCGGCCCAGCTTGCCATAGCCGTAACGTGCCATAGCGCCCCCAGCATCACACACACTGACAGCGCCCTTCTCGCGTTCATGATACCCTCCTGGGCGTCACTGCTGCAGAAACCCGATGTCTCCGGGATGCGTGCCGGGCGCGCCTCCATCCGCCAGGCGATCTCAGGCCCGCAGCAATCGTGACAACGGAACACAACGCGAAGCTCTGTGCCGGCCCGGGGCATGGACAAGGCTACTACGAACCCAAACCACGAGGCGACCGCCCCCACACGGGTGGCGACCGCCTCGCAAGCTCTCGGCGCTCAGACTGTCCCTACTCCTCGCGAGCCTTCAGGCGGTTGACGGCCGCACGCGCCTGATCTGCGCGCTTCGCGTCCAGCCCGAGCTTCAGCACGCGCTCGAACTGGCCGATCGCCAACGCCGTGTCGTTCTTCGACGCGAGAATCCACGCAGCCAGCCAGTTCGCCTCGACGTTCGAGGGATCGGACTTGATGACATCGGTGGCCAGGTTCAGCGCCGTGTCGATGTCGCCCTCGCTCTTGGCCTTCCTGGCGTCGGAAAGCTTCGTGGCGACCTCTTCCGCACTCAGTTCCACGACCGGCGCTTCGGCTTCATCACCGGCACCCGCGTCAGCGGCGGGCCCACCAGGCTCAGCTCCGCCAGGCCCAGCTCCACCGGGGGCTCCCGGCATGCCACCAGGACCACCGGCTGCATCGCCGCCGGGGCCTCCCGGCATGCCACCAGGAGCGCCGGCGCCACCAGGTTCACCAGCACCACCGGCTGCATCGCCTCCGGGCATGCCTTCCGGCCCGCCCGGACCTGCAGCAGGTCCGCCTTCAGGTCCGCCGGCCGCGCCCTCCTCGTCTCCCCCACCCTTGTCACCGCAACCGGCGGCCAGGACACCAATCAGAGCTATTATCGCGACAACGAACAGCAGTTTGCGTGTGTTCACACAGAACCCTCCCTGTCAGGATGCGAAGGCCTCTCCGACGAGAGAACCCCGCGGTTCGACATTTTCCGCCTACGAATACATTCTTCCTGCTGCCCGGTAATCCTCCCTGCTATGGGCGCTCAATCTCTATGCCCATCGACTGGCAGATGACCTCGGACACGTGGAGCACCGGTATCGGTGGGTGTTCGCTTTCCTCACGCGAAAGCTGGACTACGCACGCTGGACACGCGGTCGCCAGAATGTCCGCGCCGCTCTCACGCACGCGCGCCATTTTGCGGTCGAGAATGGCCTCTGAAAGCTCCGGGTGCGTGAGATTATACGAGCCGGCCCCGCCGCAGCACCAGTCCGATTCCCTCATCTCGAGCATCTCGACCCCGGCGACGTCCGAGAGGAGTCTCCGCGGCTGCTCAACGATGCACTGGCTGCGCACGAGGTGACAGGGATCATGGTACGTGACCCGAACGCTTGGGGTCGCCCCCGGTCTCGGCAGCGGCAAGTCGGGCAGTAGTTCCGTGAAGTCGCGCGTTCTCTCGGCTACAGACGCGGCAATATCGCCGTCCGGCCCCGTTCCGATAACAGAGGGCCATTTCTTCACGAACGCGCTGCAGCTCCCGCACTCGCTGACCAAGTAGTCGAACTCCACGGCGGCGAAGGTTGCGAGGTTCTGGCTGATCAGTCTGCGTGCGGCCGCACGGTCGCCGTATGAGTAGGGCGGCAGGCCGCAACAGCAATTGTCGAAGACCAGCAGTTCGCAGCCCGCCATCCCGAGCAACCGAAGGGCGGCCTCGCCTTGGGCGGGCAACTGATAGTTGGTGCCACAGCCGATGAAATAAGCTACCACGGGACCTGACGCACCTTCATCAAGTCCCGGCTGCCTGCGCCAGACGGGGACGCCACCCCGCTTCTCACGGCTGAAGCCCATGGCCGGCAACCTGTCCCTCAGAAATCGTCTGGGCATCTCGCGAGCGAGTCCATCGGCCTTGTCGAGCGTCGGGCTGATCATGCGAAGGGCCCCGAGGCGATGCGCGAGTTCGGACAAGCCGGACCGCTTGCCCATCGACAGCAGCCGCATCAGCCGGGTCATGCGTTGCGGGTCAGGCAGCAGTTGATCGAAGATCAGGCATTGAACTCTGGGCTGCCCGTGTTCCTGATGCCAGGCCTCGCGAGCCCGTACCATGATCTCGTCAGTGCTGACACTACCGAAGCACGTTTCGCTGCATGCGCCGCAAAGCAGGCACTCAAACAGCGGATCCCGCAACTCCTCCAGTACACCCATCTGCCCCTCGCACACTTGGCGCACAAGTTCGTTGCGTCCACGCGCCACGAACCGCTCGTCCCTGGTCACTCGGTAGGTAGGACAAGTGGACAGGCAGTAGCCGCAACGGCTGCACTTGAGCAACTCATCGGCGATAAACGGGTCCTGGGCGCTATCCATGGTCAGTTCGTGGGCGTGTAGGCCCCAGCGAGATCGGGGAGGATCCCCTGGGCGTCGTACGCTTTCTTCAGTCTAGACCAAATACGCAATTCGGCTTCCGACAAGGGCGTGGCGACCGCACAGCTCGGTGCAGGCGGCAACCAAAACGCGCGCCCGCCGCTCTCGAGGGCGGTCTCCGCCAGCGTCGACATGAGGGTGCCCACGGCCTCCTCATCGGCAGCCGCGGGAGTGGCGAGGACCACGCCGGTTCCGAGATCGGCGCACATCGGCGTCATACTTCCGAGACGGTCCAGCACCGATCCGGCAAGGTCGAGTGCGTCTGACATCGCCACCGCAGCCTTGGCGAGAGGGCGACCAGGGCTGACCAGCGCTTCCACCATGTGTTCGTACTCCTGGCCCTCCAGAGAAAGGACTTGGCGCAAGCCCGAATCGACAGCGATCCCGCCAACCGCAGCGGTCATGTCCTCGACTTCCTCAACCAATCCTTCAAGCCCGACGACGAGCATCCAGTTGCCTAGCCCCCGCATCGCGGTGGACTCCGTGTGCCCTGCGACGCGCTCCACCAGGCCCGGGGACAAGGCAACAAGAGCAGCGGGGGTCAGTTGCTCCTCGAAGACGCGGGCGGCCACCTGTTTGATGAGATCGCGCGATGACGAGAATGCACCGTCGGGCGACGCATAGCACAACGCGCGGCTCACGTCCGGAAGAGGCTTCGTGCGGAACGTTACTTCTACGAGAGCGCCAATTGTCCCTTGCGAGCCGACGAACAGCTTCTCGAGCGCGTACCCGGAGGCGTTCTTCACGCATCGGCTCCCGCTCGTGATGACTTCCCCGGTCGGCATCGCAACTCGAGCTCCCAGAAGCTGATCCCGGCACGACCCGTAGAGCATTCTGTTGAGACTGTCCGCGTTGGTCGCCACGACACCGCCTACGGTAGCCTCTTCGATAGCCGCGGGCCGCATGGGCACGAACTGCCCGATCTGGGCCAGTTCGGCCTGCAGATCCCGCCAGCGTACGCCGGCCTCCGTCGTGACCGTCAGATTGTCGGCGTCGACCGATATGATGCGTGCTAGCCGGCTCGTGGCGAGACGTGCGCGATCACCATTCGCGCTCTCCGTCTTCGACGTGCCCCCAACGATCTCGATGGACCGGTTCTCCCGGGACGCCAGGGCCATCAACTTGGCCAGTTGGTCCGGATCCGCAGGGCAGTAGATGGTCGCGTCAGTCTGGCACTCCAGACACGCCGACACCTCGGCCCAGTCACCATCAGGGAGAACAACGGGCCGGGGCGGCTCAAGTGTATCGCGAGCAGGCAGCACTTTGGCCGGGTTCATCCGGCCCCCAGGGTCGAAGACGTCCTTCAGCTTCCACTGCGCCCGCAGGTCATCCGCCGCAAACAGGACAGGCATCCACTTGAGTTTGCAGGACCCGATGCCATGCTCGCCCGAGAGAACCCCGCCGTGCGCCACAGCGAGTTCTACGAGCTCAGCATCAATGCGGCGGACCGTCTCGACCTCCGCTGGGTTGCGGGCATCGTACAGAACCTGCGGGTGGAGGTTTCCGTCCCCGGCATGGAACAGGCACCCGATCGGCACCCCGTGCTCGGCACTGATCCTTTTCACCTCGGCAAGCACTTCGGGGAGTTCGCCGCGAGGCACCGCTATGTCTGTGCAGAGAGTGTTGGGCCGGATGTTCACCAGTGCCGCCATCGCGCCTTTGCGCCCCCGCCACAGCCGCTCGCGTTCCTCCTCGTCGCGAGCCCACTCAAGACGAGAGACACCGTTGCGTTCGCAGACGGCCCGGATCTCATCCAACTGCCGTTGCGTCGAGGCCCGCAGACCGTCGACCTCGATGATCAGCACCGCCTCAGCGTCCGGGGGGTAGCCGGCATCGAAGGCGGCCTGCACGGCCTGTATCATCGGCCGGTCCATCATCTCCAGCGTCGCAGGCAGGAGCCCAGCAGCTATGACGTCGGAAACGGTCTGAACTGCGTCGGCCATTGAGGAGAAGACGGCCAGCACCGTGGACAGGTCCTGAGGCCGCGGCGTGATCCGGCAGGTCACCTCGGTGACGATCCCGAAAGTGCCCTCGCTTCCGACGATCGGGCCGATCAGGTCGTAGCCCGGGCCGTCCTCCGCTTTGCCACCTACCGATAGCGCCGTCCCGTCTGCCAAGACCATCTGCAGGCCGGTCACGTGGTTGACGGTGACGCCATACTTGAGACAGTGCGGCCCCCCCGCGTTCTCGGCCACGTTTCCCCCGATGGTACAGGCCAACTGACTGGCCGGGTCCGGGGCATACCAGTAGCCGGACGGCTCCAGGGCGCTGAGCAAGTCAAGGTTGACGACCCCGGGCTGAACAACCGCGCGTTGATTCGGCAGGTCGATTTCGAGGATGCCGTCCATCCGAGTGAGCGCCACGACGATGCCTCCGGCCGCCGGGACCGGCCCGCCGGATAGACAGGTGCCGGCACCACGCGGCGTCACAGACACGCTCCCCTCATGGGCGAGCCGCAGGACCTGCGAAACCTCCTCAGTCGTCGTCGGCAGGACCACGAGATCCGGCAGATCACCGGCGACAACACCGTCATAGCCGTACAGCAGCAGATCATGGGGGGCTGACAGGATCTGATCGGGCTGGAGGAACCGGGCCAGATCGTGCAGGAGTCGCTCTCTCGTCTTGGCATCCATTAGAGGTTAGGTCCTGCGGAAGCGCCGCGAGGCGGGCCGGATGACTTCGCCGCGCCGTCTGAGTGGGGACGAAGACACTTAGCACCCGCTCTGCTATGACTGGGTTCGCGCCGCGAAGAAGATGAGTAGACCGAACACGCCCCCAGCGAATGCACCCAGCCGCTGACCTGTGTACGGGTCGGCGGCGTAGTTCTCGCCCAGCGTCCAACCAACTGCTCCCAGAGCGACCACGACAGCCAGCGAGACGAAAGTTCTCATGCGTCTGCCTCCCGGGGTGGGGACCACCCACTCCTGCCTGAGCGGCGGGCACTCCAGCGCCTAGACCATGTCCAGGACGGAAGACGGCTGTGACGGGCCGAATGCACGTTCCCGGCGTCTCGGACACATTGGGGCTACTCCTCCGCCGCTGCGCACACATCCGCTTGCAGTCTGGCAGCCTGGTCCCGCAGGCCTTGGGCCTCCAGAGCCAGAGCTTGGAGACGAATGCCGGACGCGCCGGTTCCCCCGGACACCTGACTGTCCAGGTACCGCCACTGGGCCTGCAGCGCATCGATCTCGCTCTTCCACCGATCCTTCGTGGCCGAGGCCCCCATGGTGGACCAGGCTTTCCATGCGACGGATATGCCGTGGGATGCCTCGTCCAAGGGATCGCTCAGTTCAGGCAGGTCGACCGGGAAGGCTGCGGAACGCCATGCAACCGTCCCTTTCTCATCCGAGACGGACAGCGCAATCCACGCGGGGCCGCACCGCCGAATCTTGTAGGGCACATAGACCTGCGCCGTGCCGTTGGGCTCCACGGTCTGCTTCACCGTGCCGAAGTAGTGGCTGCGTCTGTCGCGGCCCATTGCAACAGCGTACACCTTGGCGGCGGTCGGCTGGTCCGAAAGGTTGTGGAGGGTAAGCAAGGCAAGGTTGTCGCCCCATGACCGATCCCCCAGATCATCCATCCGCCCGGTCAGCAGCGGCCCCACGAAGCGCATGGCCCCGAAGGCATCGGCTTCGTGGAAGCCGCGTTCGTGCCGTGCCCAGGAACTCAGTTCGCCGGCGCCCGGGGCGTTCCTACACACCGCGATGTTCCACGATTCGCCCTCGAGTGGCGGGATGGACTGGTCGAAGGGAAGCTCCATCTCGACTGCCCAGCCGTCATCGTTGACCGCCGCGAACACATCCCACTCGAAGTTCTCTGCCTTGTCCTTGTCGAATGCGTCGTACTTCGTGCCCAGCGAGTTCACCACGAAGTGTGCGTAGTGCTTCCGATACCCTTCAGTGTCGATGAAGATCTCGATGCAATCGTCTTCGTACACTTCTCCGTCCCTCTCGGTGGCCTCTGCCGCGAGTTCGGATGGCTTCGGGTCGTATGCCTGTACACCAATGTACAGAGAATTCACCGTATGCATGACGTACACGCGTGTGGGCAGCTTGGGCAGGCCGCTGGCTCCGAGCAGCATGAAGTCAGAAAGGTAACCTGCAGCCGCCCACTCGCCGGGATCGATATGGCCGTCCATCGTTGGCGCCTGGGCGACGCGCGGACACACCACCACTGGGACTTTGGGCTTCAGTTCAGCCCACGCGGGTGTCGAGACTATTGCGACCAGTATAACCAGCCAAGGGGTCACCAGCGGAGCCTTTGGCATTTCCGATCCCTCCCAGCGTACACATTGGCATACCTAGTCGATTATAGCACGTTTCGATTCTCAGCAACAGGAAACGGCCGGGCGTGACGCACGGCCGCGTGGTCGTGATCCTCCGCCGCGCAAGACGACGTCCCAAGAGGGCCCTGCCACGTGACCCTCCAGGCGCGCCCAAGGGCCACCTGGAGTGCAACCGCAACGCCATTCGTCGACCGTCGGGGGAAGACTGTGGACTGCGGCTGTGCAGGCTTCGGCGGACCGATGCCGCCGCGGGGCGACCGTGCCGCGCCCGTAACACGAACGCCAATGGACACCATGCCGGCTGTGGCCGCCCGCGCTCGCCTTGTCGTCCGAACGCTGGGAGACGCGTCAGCAACGACCTCGAGCTTCGTTGGGCGCCCTGGCACGTCCCCAGCACTACGCGTGTTCCGTGCGCTCGATGATTGTACGACGCAACTCGTCGTCAAGTCGCGTCCAATACTCGGAGTACCCGCCGACACGTATGATCAAGTCCCCATACGCCTCCGGACACTCGAAGGCGGCCCGGAGCACGTCCTGGTCCACCACGTTTATCTGCAGTTGCATGCCGCCCATCTCGAAGTACGTACGTATGAGGCTCTTGAGCTTCGCTCTCTCGTCTTCGTCCGTGAAGTAACGTTTCGAGAACCTGGCGTTGACCACGAGCGTGCCGGGAGCCAAGTAGTGCCTAATCTTGGACACAGAACGGAACAGAGCAGTCGGCCCGGACTTATCTCTGCCCTGCATCGCGCCCGCCGAGTCCGCGATTGCCTCGCCTGCCTTGCGGCCATCGGGGGTCGCCCCGACTTCCTTGCCGTATGGCACGTAAGTCACGAACATCAGGCACGCCGGCACGTACCGGCCGCCTCGCCACGGAGCGTAGCGTCGCAGCTCGTCGAAGACGAACTCGGAGAGCTCGGCGGCCAGATCATCAACGCTGTCGTCGTCATTCCCGAAGTGAGGGCAGCCTTTGAGGCGCTCCCGAAGCGCCTCAAAGCCTTCGAAGTCCGCTTCCAGCGCTGTCAGAAGCTCCTCGGCTGACACTTCCCGGCA
>JALGSS010000917.1 GCA_029821745.1 Candidatus Zipacnadia bacterium | reverse complement strand
CTCCGGGTCCAATAGGTCATCCACGGAGCACGCATCGGGGTCGACACCTCTCTCTATCAGTCGCCCCCGCGCTCTCTTGACCAGCATCCCCCATTCCTGCTCTTCGAAGACGGGGT
The DNA here is from genome assembly GCA_029821745.1 of Candidatus Zipacnadia bacterium. Taxonomy (GTDB): domain Bacteria; phylum Armatimonadota; class Zipacnadia; order Zipacnadales; family JABUFB01; genus JALGSS01. Next base: position 2,709 of record JALGSS010000917.1, on the reverse strand, counting down.
CGCCTACGGGCCTACGCTGTGGTACCTGGTCATCTGACGGTGGATCCACGGGCGTGTGTGGGATGTCGCGCAGGAGCCCCTCGATCCGCCGATCCAGACCATCGATCCTCGCGGCCGTCTGAAGCGCATGGTCGCGGCCACGGCAGGCATCGCGAAGATCGTCCTCAACTTCCGATCGAAGCCAAGTGAGGACTACAGGCAGCCCTACTTCGTCCATAGCGCCGCTGGTCATGCCGCTTCCTGTTCCTTCATCCACTCGATGGCGTCCTCCAGTGCGGTCACCTTTGCCTCCAGCTCCTTCAGCCGGCCCGAGTTGCGGTCGTTCAGCTTGCGCTCTTCAGACAGCGCTTTCTCTATCTCTCCTTGTCGGCTGACGAGTTGCTTGACAACCTCTTGGCTCTTCTTGAGCTCCACCTGGTCGCGCAACACGTTCTCCTTGAAGCTGACCTGCAGCTTCATCAACTCGACCTTCACGGTCGCTGCCCCCAACTGCATCAGTGCAGTAGAGCCGGCAGCGCCCAACAGGCCAGCCGCAGCCCCGGCCCCCGTGATCAGCCACATCCCCCCGGCCATCCCCGCACCACCGATGGCCAGGCTGCCACCCCCCAATATCGCCAGCCCGTGCGCAGTTGCGGCTGCCCCGGAAAGCCCGGCGGCGCCGCCGATGGCCGTCCCGATTGCGGGCGCGAGGGCCCAGCCTCCGGCAGCCACGACCACGGTCCCCCCGATGCCATATATGGCGATGCGCTTCCAGTCGATGTGGCGATGGGCCTTCATCGCCTCTCGCTGCGTCGCACGTATGCGCTCGACATCGGCCTTCATGAGCCCGACAGAGTGGGCAACCTTCGTGAGGCCCTTGGTCAGATCACTATCCTTGAAGGTGAGCTCGTAGGGCGCGAATGGGTTGGAGAAGGCGAGGTCTATGATGAGTTGCTGGGCTTCGTCCTTCGGCCAGTCGCCCGCGAGGAGAGCCTTAACATCGGAGCACCGCTTCACCGTCCCGCAACGCTCTGGGTAGGCTTCTCGGAGTGCGGACAGCTTGCGGTCCACAACGCGTTTCTTCTTGATCTTCCGCTCGACTTTCTGCTCGCAGGACCGCAATTCGTCCGCCAACAGGATGCTTGCAGCCGCGATAGCGAGGGTGTAGTCGCGTTCCATATCGATGCCTCCGATGCGGTGTCTCAACTAGCGTCATGGAAACCGGTCGCTCGACGATTCTGCCACCAAAGCCGGGATTACGCAGATCAAATGGGTGTCGCTGCTTCATCGGCCGAACAGCCGCCCATCTGACATGTAGGTTCTCTGTTGGAGCCACAGGCACCTTCTTTCCAGGTCGGCAAGCCCGGACGAACCCGATTGTGCCGGCACTCATGGGACTCTGGCGGGGCTGAAGCTGCCCGAGAGGCGGACAGTTGCCGTGAACGCACTCCGGTGTCGGTGGAAACCACGGGTCTTCCGGCGATGGCGGCAACAGCGATTGCCCAGTAGTCCGCCGGCCTGGGCCTGCGTTAGCCCTTTGCCATCGCTGGATGGTTTGACCAGTTCGGCGATCACTTTCAGACGATCCCGTTCTTTGGTGTTCATGGTGAGTTGGATCACGGATAGCTCGCCGCAAAACGGCGACGACACTGCAACAGGACATTTCTATTCTGCGCCAATAGGACATTATCACGTTGCGGCTACAGGCGATTCTACCGCCCTTGACACGAATCCGGGGGCCTTATACAATAATCGTCCGTTGCCGGGTGGTGTAATGGTAACACGGCTGACTCTGGATCAGCTATTCAAGGTTCGAGCCCTTGCCCGGCAGCCAATTGCGATCATACAGAGGGCCGCCCAGACAGGCGGCCCTTTTTCGTGCCTGGAGTCTGGCGAACCCGGGCTTCGTGGAGGTGCACGGGCGACGGGCCACGAATGCTGCCGCAAACCTGCCGCACCAGGCAACACTAACCAGGGTGGGAAGTCTCATGCCGCGCGACGCCCAGCAGACTCATCAGGAAGCGATCATCATCGACGGGCGTGGACTTCGCGAAGCTAAGGGCCGGCGGAGTCACGGCCATGTTCTCCTACTGCGGCGGGTCCGATCTGGTCACGGCCCTGGTGCTGCTGGACGCGCTGCAAGCGATGACCGATGCTCACCCCGATGACGTCCTCTTGATTGACCGCGCTGAGGATATCCGCCGGGCCAAGCGCGAGGGCAAGGCAGGTATCATCCCGCAGCTTGAGAGCCTCACCTGCTGCATGGGCAAGCTCGAGGTGCTGCGCACCATGCACCGCCTGGGCCTGCGAGTGGGCAACCTCACCCACGGTGAGGCCCCCGAGCACGGCTGTCAGAAGGAGAAGAGCCTGTTCGACTACTGCACAGCCGCCGACCGGGAGCGGATGCGCACGGAAGACAACGGCCTCACGGATTTCGGCCGTGCGGCCATCGCCGAGATGAACGAACTCGGGATCGTGGTGGATGTCGCCCACGCCAATGATGCCGCGTTCTACGAGACGATGGAGCTCAGCGCGACCCCGCCGGTGTTCTCCCACGGTTCCGTGTTCTCCATCTGCCCCCACAGCCGCGGCCTGACCGATGACCAGATCAAGGTCCTGGCGCAGAAGGGCGGCGTGCATGGTGTCGCCTGCTACACGAAGTTCATCCACCGCGAGCATCCCGACATGAAGACACTGGTGGACTTGATCGAGCACAGCATCGACCTGGTG
>JALGSS010000916.1 GCA_029821745.1 Candidatus Zipacnadia bacterium | reverse complement strand
GCCGAGAGGCGCGACTGAAGGAGAATGGTATGAGACAACGCGGATTCGCGATGATGCTGACTTGTCTGGCTTTGGGTATCGTACTGGCGGTTGGGAGCTGCCTGGCGGCGGAGAACATCTACCCCGACCCGAGTTTCGAGGGAAGCGGCGTAGCGGGCGTCGCACGGACAGGCGAAAGGGCCGGGTACCTCAAGGTGGGCGCCATGAACCACTGGGCGGCCATCGGCGGCGCGCTGGCTGTGGAGCCCTTCGCGCGCTACCGCGCCACGGCATGGGTCAAGGCGAACATCGGCAAGGGCAACTTCTATGGCCCTTACGTCTACGAGTGGAACAACTACGTGTGGGCCTTCGGGGCCCAGAGCACGGTCAAGTCAAGCGATGAGTGGACGAAGCATGAACTGACCTTCGTCTCCCCCAACAAGGTCATGAGCGTGCATCCCCTGGCCTACATCGACTGCGAGAACTCCGAGGCCTGGGTGGACGACATGGTGGTGGAGAAGATTGCGGAGCCCGAGGAAGTCATCGCGCAGATCGAGGCCAACAAGAACCGCGACATTAACGCGACACAGATTCTCGCGCGGTGGTACGTGAAGCAGGGGCAGATGGATAGGGCCGCTGCCTTGATGCGGGACTCCGACGGCCTCACGCGCTCGGACATTGCTTGCCTGCTGGCCCAGAACACGCCGTCGATTGTGGCACGACGGCCCTTCGTGGTAGAGATGATCGCCTACGGCGGACCGACGTACAACTACGGGGTCCGCCGCCTTAACGAAATCACCACCGGAATGAGCCGGCAGGACCGGATCGCGCTCTACGAGGAGGCGGTGCTCGCGAACCCGTCGTCGGCCTCTCCGGCCAAGGGGTACGGGAAGCTGCTGGAGAACACATTGCGAGCCCCCGACGTGCCCGTGACCGTCGGGCGAGCCGCGGTCAATCTCGCCTCCCTGCGGGCATCGATCGAGAAGCTCTACGCACGCGTGCCGGATAATTCGGCAGCGAAGAAGGAGCTGCAAGTGGTCATGCGACAGGCGGACGACGCACGGAAAGCACTCGAGGAGCGGAAGGCGTCAATGGGCGAATGCGTGGTGAAGATCGGGGGCAAGCAAGTCACGGCTTCCACCCACGCGATCGTGATCCCCACGGATCCAACGCCGCAGGAGCAGCACGCAGCGAAGGACCTGCAGGTGCAGCTTGAGCTGGCTACGGGCGAGGACCTGCCGATCTGGTACGAGACGGACGCGGACGAGTGCACGCCCATCGTGGTGGGCAAGTGCGAGACACTTGAGAAGCTGGTGGGCAACATCGACTTCGAGGGCCTGGGTCTCGAGGGCATCCACATCAAGACAGCAGGGCCCGCACTAGTCCTCGCGGGGAATAGGCGTGGCGTGCTCTACGCGACTTACACCTTCCTCGAGGACTACCTGGGCTTCCGCTGGTTCACGCCGGACTGCGCCACGTGGCCGAAGGAGGGCGTGATCGAGGTCCCGGAGATCGACAAGCGCTACATCCCGCCCCTGGAGTATCGCGCCACCGACTACCCGAGGTCGCGGCAGGGGGACTACTCGGTCCGCAACAAGTACAATGGGACCCTCCATGCCGCGGATGAACCCCGTGGCGGCCGGATCCGCTACAAGGGCTTCGTCCATACCTTCAACTCTCTGGTGCCGCCGGCCACGTACTTCGCGACACACCCGGAGTACTTCTCGGAGATCAACGGCAACCGCATCGGCCCCGATCACACTCAACTTTGCCTGACAAACCCCGAGGTGCTGAAGATCGCCATCGAGTCGGTGCGGCGTTGGATCAAGGAGGACCCGGGGGCGACGATCATCTCGGTGTCGCAGAATGACTGGCACAACTACTGCCAGTGCGACAAGTGCAAGGCCCTCGCGGAGAAGGAAGGCAGCCAGGCGGGGCCACTTCTGCACTTCGTGAACGCAATCGCCGACGACATCAAGGACGACTACCCGGACAAGATCATCGACACGCTGGCCTACCAGTACACTCGCAAGCCGCCCAAGTTCGTGAAGCCCAGGCCGAATGTCGCAGTGCGGCTGTGCAGCATCGAGTGCTGCTTCATCCACCCTCTGGAAACTGACGAGTACAACAAGACCTTCGTTGACGACATCAAGGGCTGGAACAAGATCTGCAACCGGCTCCACATCTGGGACTATGTCATCAACTACGCCCACAGCATCATGCCCTTCCCGAACCTATACGTGTTGAAGCCGAATATCCAGTTCTTCGTCAACAACGGCGTCACAGGAATCTACGAGGAAGCCTGCTACTACACCAAGGGCTCGGAGATGCAGGAGCTTCGGTCGTA
>JALGSS010000915.1 GCA_029821745.1 Candidatus Zipacnadia bacterium | reverse complement strand
TAATGCTCTACCTTGAGCTCGACGGCCCCGGGACGGCGTGGTTCGACGATCTTACCCTTACAGGCACGCGCGGCTCCGAACGCGCACTTGGCGCGATCAACCCGATCTCCTACACGCCCGTGGATTTCTGGATGCTGACCGGCTACCAATCGGTGCGCCGAGGACCGCGCACCGTGCTCCAACTGCCCACAGACCAGGCGGGTCCATCGGGCGAAGCGCTCATCATGTTCGACGACGAGACGGCTCGGTACGACATGGCCATCACGTATCTCGACGAACCCGACGGCGCATCCGAACTCTCGGTCAAGCTCAATGGGCATGAGGTTGGGCGCCGCACTTTCAGCGCGGTGACGGAGGGTACCGAGGATAGCGTGAGGGAGTGGGTGCTTGCGGACCTGGACATCCAGCGGAATAGCCGGATTGTGTTGGCAGGGCGAGCCGATGAGGGAGAGTACTGCCGCATCGCCGAGGTCGAGTTTCGCCGTGTCGGGGCATTCCAGGGCGCTCTGGCGTCGGCTGACGAACTCCCCCCTATTCCCTCCCTCAGAGTCTACCGGGACAGGCGGGCCAGGGGCGCGGCACGGAGCAGATACCCGGCCTACGTAGCGAAGTACGGGCGCGACAGCTTCCTCACCAAGCGCCAGGCCGCCCTCGACAAGCTGAAGACGCCGGACGATTGGTTCGCCCACCAGAGGGCTATCCGAGAGCGTCTCGCCGATCTCTGGGGCCCGTTCCCTTCAAAGACGCCCCTGAACGCGCGCGTTGTGGGCGTGATCGACCGCGAGCAGTTCGCCATCGAGAAGATCATCTACGAGGGGCGCCCTGGGTACTACGTGACCGCGAATTTCTACCGTCCCAAGGCGCGCGAGCTCCCCGTGCCCGGCGTCATTTTCGTCTGCGGCCACGCGACCGAGGGCAAGGGCTATCACCTCTACCACGAATGCTGCCTGGGGCTCGTTCTCAAGGGCTATGCGGTTCTCGCCATCGACCCCACCGGACAGGGCGAGCGCTCCGAATACTTCGATCCGGACACCCTCAAGCATCGCGTGTCGCCATGCGTCGCCCAGCACTACCAGCTCGGGAGGCCGTCCTTCCTCGTCAACCAGACCCTCGGCGGCTACCGCACGTGGGACGCGATTCGCGGGGTGGACTATCTCGTCTCGCGCCCCGAGGTCGACCCGGACAAGCTCGCCGCCGTGGGCAACTCCGGGGGCGGACAGATGGCCTTCCTCGTGACCGCCGCCGATGAACGCATCAAGGTCTGCGCCGCCGCACACCCCGGCGGAGGCATGGAGAATACGTACCTGAGCGGCTCGATGAGCGACCGGGACATGCTGGCGTTGATCGCCCCTCGACCGTGTCGCGTAATCGTCGGGGAGAAGTCCGGGGAGTCCTACCATGCGTCCCGGGTGAATACCCTGCTGCAGTTCTACCGCGGGATGGGCTACGATGAATCCCGCTGTGAACTGAAGTACGTTGATGGCGTGCACAACATGGAGAAGCCCAAACGCGTCGCCGCCTACGAATGGCTGAACCGGTGGTTCGACAAGGAGAGCGAGGGGAGCGAGGAGCCACCCCTGCAGCCCTTCACCGCCGAGGAGCTCTGGTGCACCGAGTCAGGCTTCACCCTCAAGTCCCTGGGCGGCGAGTCCGGGCAGACACTCAACGCCGCGCGGATGCAGGCGGTACTCCCGCTGCGGCGCGCTCCGGCGACTTCACAAGACGCGACAGCCCAGCGCGCCGCGCTCGCGGAAGTCGTCGCGCGACGCACCGGCTTTGATGTCGCCGCTGACCGTACACCTCCTGCTTCTCGCCTGAAGGAAGCCTACGAACGTGACGGTGTCCGGGCAGAGATGCTGGAGATCGACTCCGAGCCGGGCATCCGTATTCCCGCCGCGTTCCTCAAGTCTGGCGCCCTCCGGGAACCAGCGCCGGTCGTCGTCCACGTCGCAGATATGGCGGCGTCTTCGCGAAGACCGCGAACGGCTACTCGGGCGAGGACGCGGGGCGCCACCGTCTCGCGATCAACGCGTGGGCCTACCTCGGCCGCACCCAGGCCGCGATGCGCGCTTACGATGTCCTGCGCGCGGCCGATTACATTCGCGGGCGGGCCGACTGCGCCGGGCGTCCTGTCGTTCTGGTGGGAGAAGGCACCGGGGGCCTCTGGTGCCTCTTGGCCGCGGCTTTCGACGAGAGCATCCAGTCTGTCATCACCGTGCGCACCTTGCTCTCCTACCGAATGCTGGTTGAGAACCCGTACTATGAGGTGCGAGACTACTTCTGGATCCCCGGAGCCCTCGAGGACTTCGACATCCACGAGCTCTCAGCGCTCATCGCGCCGCGCAAGGTCCTCTGGCTCAGTCCCGCCGACCACATGGCCTCGCCCGTCACGGAGAGTCAGGCGAGTGAATACATCCCTTGGACTGTCGCCGTCAGCGGGGCCCTTAAGGGTGACGTGGAGTTCAGGGAGATGCCTGACGCGGGCCTCGACGAGACGTGTGATGCCATTCTCTCTGCGGTGCTGCCGCTCACCGAGGGGTAGCCACGAGCCCGCCCACACGCAAACGCCGGCGGACCAATGGAGCAGCCTCCGGCGCATGGTCTCCCGTTCGAGCCCTTCGTTTCCTCAGCGCTTGTATTCCCGGGGAGGCGACGGCACCAAGCTCTCGTCAACCAGAGGCGCGAAGGCCTTCACGTTGCGCTCGCACAGCATCTCGTCGATGAACACGTCGTCATTCCCCCACGTGAACGAATGGGCCACGCGCTTCATGTCCAGGTCAACATCCGCCGTCACCAGTCCCGGCGTACGCGTGGGCATCTGCGCGATGACCTGACCCATCGGGCTGATCACCGAAGAGCACCCCGCGACCCCATACTTCCAGTTCATCGGCTTCGAGGGATCCTGCCCAAAGCTCAGGAACGCGATGTACATGTGGTTGTCGATGGCCCGGCTCTGGATCAGCGTGTTGGACAGCGTCTCGCCCCAGCCGCTCCAGTTCGACGGCCACATCACGATTTCCGCGCCGCGTACCCCCAATACGCGCACGGTCTCGACGTAGCTCATATCGTGGCAGATGATCGCGCCGACACGCCCGAAATCCAGTTCGAACACGGGTAGGTCGTCCCCGGCCACGATTCCGCCGATCAGTTCGCCACGGGTCGGCTGCACCTTGTAGTAGGTCCCCGCAAGCTCTCCGGCCCGGTCGATGAACACGGCCGCATTGCGTCGCTGCCCATCCACGTAACCGGCGAGCCCAAGACACACGTTCATCTCGTACTTGCGCGCCACCCGCGCCCCCATCTCCACCTCCGGGCCCTCCAGCAATGGCAGGTTCTCGTACAAGAGCGCCCGGTCCTCATCCCCCAGTCCACGCACGTTTGAGGCCTCCCCCACTCCGGCGATATCACACGCGCGCTTGCCGGCCTGGATCAGCAGCTCTTCCATCTGATCGATGTTGCACTGGTGCCTCGCCTGAGGACTGTCGCCCTCCACCCAGCCTGGAACCTGTATTGCTCCAATACGCACGAGACGCGCCATCAGAAGTCCTCCCTGATCGGCCCCGAGGCCCTGGGCCGGACACGCAAGGGGCCGCTCCCCTGCCTGGCGACAGTGGAACAGCCCCTTCGAGAATGCGTCACATTGCCCTAAGACGTCCACGCCCCCGCGAGATAGACGGCGCATCCCGCAGGAGGAGGTACCGGGACTAACTCAGGCCGCCGGGGACCTTGTTGACTTTCCAGTAGTAGTTGTTGACGCCGTTGATGGTCTTACTCAGTGCTTCAGGCCGGTACCATTTCGCGTGCCCGTCGGCCAACAGGACATTGACACCGTCGTTGTGCTTCGGTGGCATCATCGGGTTCCCGGCCGTAGGGCGCGGGTTCATGTGCCAGTAGGCCCACCAGGCACCGCGGCTGGGCCCATAGTTGGGATTGCAGTCGCACATGACGACGGTCTCAGCGGGGGACTCGATGTCGGCAAGGATCATCGTGCCCTTGATCCAGAGGCGGTACTCGTTGATGGCGCCCCAACCACCCCACGAGGCCATCGAGTACTGCATGTACCAGTCGTTGAACCCGTAGTTCGACACGGCGCCGGGCCACGCGTTCACAGCCTTCGGGTTCTGTGACGGGCAGATCCAGAGCTGGTTGTTCTTCGTGTACGGGTTCAGCTTGGCGGGGAAGGTGTACATGTAGTCCTCAGCAGGTGGGAGAACGTCCCGCCAGCAGACTGAGTCATCATAGTCAGATGTGTACATTATCCAGGCGAGACCGATCTGCTTCAC
>JALGSS010000914.1 GCA_029821745.1 Candidatus Zipacnadia bacterium | reverse complement strand
GTCGACCGTGCAGACCCGGCTGGAGAAGAGCCCGAAACTTCGCCGATTGATGATGGCCGCCCGGTGGAACCAGCGACAGGTGGCCCGCGAGCTGTATATGATGGTGCTCTCGCGCGAACCGACGCAGGCAGAGCTGACCGCTGCCACAGAGTACTGCCGCACGAGTGGTCTCAAGCTGAATAAGGCCGCAGTGGACCTGGCGTGGGCGCTGATCAACACCAAGGAATTCCTGTACCGGCATTGATGCGACGAGGGTCGGCTGATGCCGGCGATGGTGTGTATTCCCGCGCCGGCATCGAACTGGCGATCAATCGCCCGGACGGCAGTCGGGTTGGAGGCAAGGGAGCAGACATGAGCGCGCACCGAGACACGGGAGCCATCAGCCGACGAGACCTGCTGAAACTGGGGGCCATGGGCGCGGCGGGCCTGGCCCTTGGCGGGACTCGCATTGCCTGGGGGCAGCCGGTCGAGCCCGTGGCGAAGGCGAAGTCAGTCATCCAGATCTGGATGTGGGGCGGCCCGGCGCATACGGATACCTTCGACCCGAAACCGGATGCGGGCCGCGACTACACAGGCCCGTTGGACAAGGTCATCCCGACTAATGTCGACGGGATACAGATCGGGGCATCGCTGCCGCTCCTGGCCAAGCAGGCCGACAAGTACTCGATCATCCGCAGCATGACCCACGGCGTGAACGCTCACGAGACGGCTTCTTACATCGTGCAGACGGGCCGCTGGCCCGGCCGCTTCGTCTTCCCCTGCGCGGGAGCCGTGGTGTCACTGTTCAAGGGATACGATCACGGGTACAAGGGGATGGTGGCCCCCTACATCGTGCTCACTCAGCCCCAGGGGCGCTTTTCGGAAGCCGGGTTCCTCGGGCAGAGCTACAAGCCCTTCGCCACGGGCGGCGATCCGGGGAAGCAGCGCTTTGAGGTCGAGGGCATCGTGGCGAAGGGTATCACGGATGAGCGCCAACGCAACCGACGCGAGTTGCTCCATACGCTGGACTCTCTGGGCAAGGCCAGCCCGGATAACCCGCACTTCGCGAAGCTTGACAAGTGTGAGGATGGCGCGTACGACTTGATGCTGGGCGATGCGAGGAAGCTGTTTGACCTCTCGCAGGAGAAGAAGGAACTGCGGGACGCGTATGGCCGAAACACCTTCGGCCAGTCGTGCTTGATGGCGCGGCGACTGGTCGAAAGCGGCGTCCCCTACGTGACCATCAACTACAAGGGCTGGGACACCCACAAGCAGCATTTCGAGACCATGCGACGCAAGCTGCCGGAGATGGATGCGGGCATGGCGACGCTGCTGCAGGATCTGTCCGACCGGGGCCTGCTTGACAGCACGATTGTGTGGTGGAGCGGCGAGTTCGGCCGCGGACCAAAGGTCCAGTGGGAAGCCCCGTGGAATGGCGGCCGGTCGCATCACGGACAGTGTTTCTCCGCAGTCCTCGCCGGGGGCGGCTTCAAAGGTGGGCAAGTGGTCGGCGCTTCGGACGCGAAGGGTCTGACAGTCGTGGAGCGCCCCGTGTATCCGCTAGACCTACTGGGCAGCATGTACGAGCTACTCGGCATTGACCCCGAGGGCCCTCTGCCGAACCCGAGAGGGATGGACGTGCCGGTCCTGCCCTTCGGTGAGGAGGGCGTGAAGTCCGGTGGACGCCTCAAAGAGATCATGTAACCCAGGGAGCATGACCGTGACAGCCTCCAGATTGGTATTGGCTATGGCGATGCTCCTGTGCAGCGCGGCTGCATGGGGGCAGGCTGAACAGAGGGACCCCCACATTGGCTACGTCTACCCCGCGGGAGGGCAGCAGGGATCGACCTTCGAGGTCGAGGCCGGCGGCCAGTACCTGCGGGGTGCCAACGCGGTCTACGTTTCGGGTGCAGGGGTACAGGCCACCGTCGCCGACTATATCAGGCCTCTCAGCAATAAGGATCGCGGCGACATCGCCAAGCACCTGCGCGCCCTGTCGAGACAGCGCGTGGCTGAGATGGCCGCCAAGCGAGGCGTCGAGCCGCCCAAGCCCCCCAGGGGGAACGCGAAAGACGAAGAGCTGCCGGAGTTGCCGGACCATCCCCTCGCGAAGGACCTCGCGACCAAGACGCTCATGGAGTTGGCGTACCTGCGAGACCTGATCTTCGACCCCAAGAAGCAGCCCAATGCACAGATCGGCGAGACCGCTGTGCTGAAGGTCACGATTGATGCCGACGCGCCGCCCGGTGACCGCGAACTGCGCCTTGGCACTCCGACAGGGCTGACGAACCCGATGGTTTTCCAGGTGGGCACACTGGCCGAGGTCCGCGAGGAAGAGCCCAATGGCCCTCCGGT
>JALGSS010000913.1 GCA_029821745.1 Candidatus Zipacnadia bacterium | reverse complement strand
CTGCTTGTGCCGGTGGCCCCGAAGCGAAAAATCCCCGTGCCGTGGCACGGTCTTTCCGTTCGTTATGGGGTGCCGGGTCCCGGCCCGGTACACTTTCGGGAGAAGAGCCAAAGGGGTAGGTGCCACCGGTGATGAGGTTCATTATGAGGTCGTAGTGGCGTGCCTCAGCACCGGTGACCTCGACCTTGGAGAGGCAGCGATGTAGGGCGGGCTCTTGGTTCACTGTGACGCTCCTTTGGAGTGACTGTCGGGCGATAGCCACTGCGTCAGGACTGCCCCTGCGCCGATGAACCCCGCCGCCAGCAAGAACAACGCCGAGTAGGACCAATGTTGCAGCAGAACGCCGCCCAGCAGCGATAGAAAGGCGGCCGGAAGGGTTAACACGGCGTCGAGTGCAGAATAGGTGGGGCGCTTCGCGGGCGGAGCCAGCTCGAGTAGCGCACTGGAGAACCCCACACTGCGCCCGTTGATGACTGCTCCCACCAGAAAGATGACCGGCAACATGCCTGGCCAACCCAGGTATCCCAGCCCAATCGCCAACAGCGGGGTCAGCGTCGAAACCGTGGCGCAGACGACCAGCATACGTCGGCTGCCGCACCGATCCACCAGCCGCGCCCAGAGCAGGTTGGCCAGCACGCCACCAACTACCTGGGCCAGGATGAACCAAGCGATAGCCTCCGGCGGCGCGCCCAGTTTCTGGCGTGCGTAGACGATGTAGAAAGGCATCGCCATCAGGCTGAAGCCCGTAAGTATCTGCACGCCGACCAAGACCCGCAGTTGCCGGACGGCCCCCAAGAGTTGCCCGGTGTAGTCGCGCCACGGCGGGATGTGCCTGTTGGTGTCCGTGCGCGGCGGCTCCCGGATGATCCAAAACCCCAACGATGCGACAAGCAGCGACGCCGTCGCCACTGCAAAGAGCAGCGCGTAATTGTTGGGATACCCCACCGTTGCCATAAGGTGCCGCACCAGCAGCGCCGCGCCCACCGCCAACGGCCCGGCAAGCGCCTGCCGACCTCCGAAAAACGCGCCGCGTCTACCCGGCGGAATGATCTTGCCAATGATGTCGGTGTACGCGACCCCTCCCAGCCCTCCAGCGGCGTAAAAAACGGCCAGCAATCCCACCAATGCCCAGGCCAGCAGATGCGGTCGCTCAGAACCGATGGCAAAGATCAGCCAAGCCAACGCAGCCCAACTCACCACGCGCAAATAGATCGCCAACAGCAGGAACGGCATCTTGTGCCGACGCGGCTCGATCCAGCGGGCGACGAAAATCTGCGGCAGCACACCCGCCACGGTCAGCACCGCAGCCAGCCCGCCCACCCAGACCGTGGAGCCGGTCAGGTCGGCCACAAAAGAAGCGATCACCGTCGTGGGTTGAGTAAGGGTCGTCCCCGACGCCAGAAACGCGCCATGCCACAGGGCCCCGAAAAAGTTGCGCCGGAGGCTGGTTTTCTCCCGTGGTGTGTTTGGTGTATCCATCTCTTCCGCGTTTATCCGCGATATGGGGTATGCACTTCACTCCAGTAACGTCTATATGTTGTGGTCTCTGGGTTGCCGGCCTCTGACGTGCTCGACCATCTGCTTGTACGGTAGCGGGGCCACAGTGACCGCCCGTGTAATAAGGAGACAGATTCCCTCGGTGGCGCGTTATGGAATTTCGCGGACATAATGCCAATTTCCGGTTGACGGGGCAATGGGAGCAGCGCACGCTGCCGGTATGGCGCGCATCGCGCGAGTGGTGGTGTCCGCGTTCCCGCATCACGTGACGCAGCGGGGCGTCCGGTCGATGGACGTGTTTTTCTGTGACGGCGACCGGACGGAGTACCTGCGGCTGATGGCCGATCACGGTCGGGCGGCGGAACCGGAGGAGTCGGATCCGCTGCGCCGTGACGTGCGGACTGGCCGGCCGTGCGCGTCGCGTTTGTTCGTCGAGGCGGCCGAACGCCTCCTCGGGTGCCGCCTGCGCCCCCGCCCTGCCAGCCGACCCAACACAAGGCGGAAATAGGTATGGCTCTTCTCCCGAAAATGTACCGCGCCGGGACCCGGCACCCCATAACGAACGGAAAGACCGTGCCACGGCACGGGGATTCTTCGCTTCGGGGCCACCGGCACCAGTTGGAGAGGCGACACCCCGGGCGATGCGCGCAGTGCGGAACGCGGAATTCCGAATTCCGAACTCCGAACCCCGCCTCTCGAAGCCCCAACCTGCCGTTGGCCGTAAAGCGACAAATCCCATCGGGTTGGGACATCGCTCTGGACCGCATCCACGCGGTACACTTTTCGGAGAAGAGCCATAGGTATTATGTCCGCGGAAAACCGGAACGCGCCGCTCGTGGCGGGT
>JALGSS010000912.1 GCA_029821745.1 Candidatus Zipacnadia bacterium | reverse complement strand
ATGGTGTCTGGGCCGGCGACGACCTCGGCACCCAGCGCAGCCTGTTCATGAGCCCCCCGATCTTCCGCGACATCTACGCTCCGTACTACAGGCTCCTCGCCGAATGCCTCCACGGAAGCGGCCTCGACTTCTGGCTCCATACCTGCGGCAATGTCACCGAACTCATGCCTTACCTGATCGAGATTGGCGTCGACGTGATCCACCCGATCCAGGTGGGCGCCATGGACGACGGGGCCACCGCTCGGGAGTTTGGGGGACGAATTGCCTTCTGGATCGGGATGGACGTGCAGCAACTGCTCCCCTTCGGAACCACGGAGGAGGTGCGCGAGGGCTGCGTGGCCGACCTTCCACCGACGCGAGGGCGGGCTGATCCTCGCCGCCGGGAACGCGATCATGCCGGAGACTCCGCTGGAGAACATCCGCGCCTACCTGGAGACCCTCCGGACCCCGCTGAGCAGGTAATCAGACCGTCAGTCGCGTCTGTGTACAGGAATATTGGTCTGGACATGGAGATATTGGTGGTAAAATGCACCGACGGCAGGTCAATCGTACTTGAGAGGCGAACATTTTGGTGATGTGACATATTGATGCCAGGAGGGGTACGGATGAGTGCGTATTGGTATCGTTGTTCGGGTGGTCTTCTGATCGCTGTGCTGGTGGCTCTTCTTGTGGGGTGCGGCGGAGGAGATGATGCGCCGGAGTTGCAGGCCACACCTGAGGCCGCTTCGGACTCAGCAGCGGTGATTACGGCGGAAGCTGATGGTCTGGCGCGCGTCCTGATCGGTTTCGACAGCAAGCCGGGTGCCGCGGAGGGCGCGATCGTGCGAGGCGCCGGCGGCAAAGTGACACATTCGTACAGACTGATACGAGCAGCCGCAGCACGGATTCCGCTGAAGGCGGTCGAAGCGCTCAAAAAGAACCCCCTCGTACGCTATGTGGAGGCGGACGCACAGCGCAAGGCATCTGAGGAAGTCCTTCCCTGGGGCGTTGAACGCATCGGCGCTACGGCCGTCCATGCCTCGGGCAACAAGGGCTTGGGAAGCAAAGTCGCAGTGATTGACTCGGGCATCGACGACACGCATCTGGACCTCAGCGTTGCGTGTGTGGACGATGGATGGGACTTCGTCAACAACGATGACGACCCGATGGATGACTATGGGCACGGGACCCACTGCGCCGGGACGATCGCCGCGGCCGACGACGAGGACGGCGTCATCGGCGTCGCCCCGCTCGCCGAATTGTACGCGCTGAAAGTCCTGGATGCGACCGGCGCGGGCTACGACAGCGATCTGATCCTCGCGATCCAGTGGTGTGTGACAAACGGGATCCAGATCGCATCGATGAGCATGGGTGGCCCTGCCGCGTCTACCGCCTTGATGGAGGCCTGCGACGCGGCCTACAACAACGGGCAGGGCGTGCTGCTGGTGGCCGCGGCCGGGAACAGCGGACGACGAAACACACGGTTTGACACCGTGGAGTACCCGGCGAAGTATGACTCGGTCATCGCCGTCGGGGCGACAGACTGGAGCAACGTACGTCCGACCTGGTCGAGTACGGGCCCGGCTCTTGAACTCGCAGCGCCTGGTAACAACATATTCTCGACGTACCTGGTGGGAGCAGGCGATCCCACGGGCTTCGCGACCATGAGCGGCACCTCGATGGCGTGCCCCCACGTGTCGGGAACCGCCGCCCTCGTGATGGCCGCCGGCACTACTTCGGCGGGACAGGTGCGAGCGATCCTGCAGGAGACCGCTGACGACCTGGGAGCGACGGGCCGCGACTACATATACGGGTACGGTCTCGTGGACGCTGAGGAGGCCGTGGGGATTGAGCCCAATTATCCGCCGTCGGTGGCAATCACGGCGCCCGCTTCCGGAAGCACATTCAGCCCGGGTGCCACCATCACTTTCACCGGGACCGCCAGCGACACTGAGGACGGTGACCTGAGCGGGAGCATTGCGTGGAAATCCGATCTGGACGGCGGGTTCGGGACGGGCGCGAGTGTCTCCTACGCTTTGAGTGAGGGCGTGCACACCATCACCGCCACTGTCACGGACTCCGGTGGGCTCTCGGACGAGGCCGAGATTACCGTCACGGTGTCGTCGGGATCGACGGGGCAGTTGAGCGTCGTGGTCGTGACCGATAAGTCGTCGTATAGCTCGGGAGACAGAGCGATCATCACCGCAACGGTCACTGATGATGGCGCGGGCGTCGAGGGCGCATCAGTTGTCACGGTGATAACCACTCCGAAGGGGAAGAAGTACACGAAGACGGGTACAACCAACGCCAACGGAGTGGTTGTGTTCACCCACAATGTATTCACCAGACGTGACGGCTCCGGCACATACTCCGTGGTCGCGACGGGCTCGAAGGCAGGCTACGAGGACGCATCGGGCTCGACCACTTTCACCGCCCAGTAGCCTTCGGACGAGACGATTGTGTGATCAGACACGGCGCGCCTCTTCTCAGGCGCGCCGTGCTGCGTCTCGGGACCCGTGCCCCGGAGGGATCATGCGCGTGCCCGGGGAACGGTACACGCTACTGGCGAAGCTCTGTCATGCGACGCAGGAGAGGTGGAGAGGTGTGGAACCGGATGGTCACGCCGACGAGATGCCGAGGGATCGCGATGGCTCTGGTGGCTCTACTGATCACCTTGCCATGCTGGGCGCAGGATGACCTGGTGGTGAATGGCGGTTTCGAGGATGGCACGGAAGGCTGGCACTTTGTGCTCGGCGGTTACGGCCAAGTTGGAGCCGACTGGGGACAGGCCGGGTCCCGCGCTGAGATTGCAGCGGAGCCTGTCCACGCAGGCGAGGCGGCCCTGGTGCTGGACGCGACAGCCCTTGATCACGAGGTGGACCTGCACTCCGACCCCATGCAGGTCGTCCCCGGACACGGGTACAGGCTGACAAGCTTCGTGCGTGAACTGGCTGGGACTGCGAACTATAAGGTCACCATCGACTGGCGCAACGCGGAAGGCGAGCACCTCGCTTACGAGAACGACTGGCGCGGGAATGACCATCCGGAGGCCTTCAAGCGGCATGGCGGCATCTTCGTCTCGCCTGAGGACGTGGGCGAGGCGGTCATCATCCTCGGAACCGGCACAGGCGGCAAGTTCGCGTTTGATGACATCTCGCTGAGTCACTTGGGGCCTGCTGAGCCACTGGACGCGCGAGAGAGAGTCGATGGCGACGGTACGGTGGCGGTCGAGGGCCCGTCGTCGGTTCCCGCGGGTTCGCACGCAACCTGGCATCTGACCTACACCGTTGGCAATAGTGGCCTGCCCGCAGGCGGCGGGATCCGTATCGCCCGGAGCAATGTTGATTTCTCCTGGTCCGAGTTCCAGAGCTCTGAACCTGAATCGGCCGGCTACGTGACGGCGAGGTCAAAGGAAGGCGTCGAGCTGGATGTCCGGGGTGGCGAGGAAGTCACGGTGCTCGTGGGCTGGCCTGCGCTCGCCCCGGGCGACACGATCGAGATCACTCTCGGCGATACAGCGGACGGCGGCCCCGGCCTGAGAGCGCAGGGACGGCCGGAAACTGGGATTGCCTGGGTAGTCAGCTCCGACGCCAACGCTGACGGGGAGTACGCCCCCGTCGCATCCAGCAGCGAGTTCGATGTCCTTCCCGGGTCTGCGGTGGGACTCGTGCTTGAGGCGCCCGCGACTGCCGAAGTCGGGCGCGTGTCCACCATGACCCTCCGCGCCGTCGACAGGGCGGGCAACACGACAAACATGCGGGGGGTCTGCCGCCTGTCCTGCAGCGACCCGAAGGCCGGACTGCCAGGCTTCATGCGTTTCTCGGGAGGCCTTGGCGCGCGGGATTTCGTGTGCCGGTTCGCGTCTCCGGGAGTCCATGAGATCGAAGTGACGGGCCCCGACGGGCTCGCGCCATACCGGACCCGCGTTGTCGTGTCTCTGCCGACGACACAGGCTGCTGACAAACCCGTGGATGGGGCGCAGGTGCGGGAGAGCGTGGCAGTGGTCGGCAATGATCGCGTCAAGGCAGTGATCCCCGAGAACCCATTTGGGCACGGGTATGTAGCACTCTACGCACGCACCGAGGGGCGCTGGGAGCAGGTGGGAGCGCTGCCGTCTCTCGGAGAGGTCCGCTGGCCGGACCGCGACGGCGAGAGCGTGCGGTCTCCACTGTACGCGTCGGAGGCAGAGGTCGAGGAGGCCGCC
>JALGSS010000911.1 GCA_029821745.1 Candidatus Zipacnadia bacterium | reverse complement strand
GACACAGAGGTCACGGGCCCCGTTGTGCTGAAGCTCCACGCTGCCTCGTCAGCCCCCGATACCGACTTCACCGCCAAGCTCACCGACGTGTACCCCGACGGGCGCTCGATCAACATCACAGAGGGGGTCATCCGGGCGCGCTTCCGCGAGAGGAACTGGCGCAACCCGCAACTCATCGAGCCGGGCAAGATCTACGAATACACCATCGATCTGCACGTGACGAGCAATGTCTTCAAGCAGGGCCACCGGATCCGGGTGGACATCACGAGCAGCAATTTCCCCCTGTGGGACCGGAACCCGAACACGGGACATGAGCCGGGAACCGACGCCGAGGTCCAGGTGGCCCGGCAGACGGTCCACCACAGCGCCGCGTACCCGTCGCACCTGATCCTGCCGGTGATACCGCCGGACAACGCAGCTCTCTGAAGCCTACCATCGCCGCACACGGAGGATGCAGCATGAAGCTCTGGATAGCAGCAACAGCGGTTGTCGTGGCCCTCCTGGGAGCGTGGCATCCCGCGACGGCGGATGACAATCTCCTACGGCAATGGGCCAAGGAGGCCTACGCAAGCAGCCAGTACAGCAGTGACTTGTGGTCGGCCAAACAGGCCACCGGGAAGCCGAACACGATGCGCGACGGAGACCACCCGACGGCGTGGGCGCCCAGGAGCCAGGACAGCCCGACCGAGTGGCTGGAACTCGTCTACGAGCATGGCGTGCTGGTCTCGCAGGTGAGCGTGCGGGAGACATGCAACCCCGGGTTTGTCGTGAAGATTGAGGCCTACGCGTACGGTGACACACTCCCGTTCCTGGGCAAGCTGCCGAAGGGCGCCACGGGTTGGGTCAAGCTGTGGGAGGGCAAAGATACCACGAAGAAGAGCCCCGGCGTTTTCACCCCCGAGATTCGCCCGTCGAGTTTCGTCACCAACCGGATCCGCATCACGATCAACAACCGGGTTCGCGGCTGGAACGAGATCGACGCGGTGGAGTTGGCCGGGCGCAGCACAACTGCAGTCATCGTCGGCACGTCGCGGCAATGGGCATCGGACGCCCGAGCGAGCAGCCAGTACGGAACTACGGACTGGTCCGCGAAGCAGGCCACCGGCGCGCCGGACACGATGCGCGACGGCGACCACGCGTCAGCCTGGGCGCCCGCCAACAAGAGCGGCACCTTCGAGTGGCTGGAATTGACCTACAGCCGCCCGGCCGTGCCGGCCGAGATCAACATCCGCGAGACCTACAATCCGGGCTTTGTTGTTGGTATCGAGGCCTACGATGGGCCCAACAACCGCTGGGTCACGCTGTGGAAGGGCGAGGACACGACCGCCACGAGCCCCGGCGTGTTCAGTCCCCCGCTGACCGGCAATGACTTCCCCACCACCCAGATCCGCGTTTCCATCAACACCAACGTGCCGGGCTGGAACGAGATCGACGCGGTGGAACTCGTGGCGAAGTAGCCGAGAGAGTACTGACCGTCACCACGCCGTCTGGATGGAGTCGAGAGCCGATGACGAGAGCTCATCTCGTACTGTTTGCCGGAATCATGGGGATGGTCTGGGTCGGGGCGGGTGTCTCATCGGCCCAGGACGCGCCGGCGGCTTGGCGCACGTTCTACGAGGACGGGAAGTGGGAGGGCGACGTCACCGCATGGACGGGGGCCGGGACGCGCTCAGAGTTGACGGACGAGGGGCTGCTCGTGGCGGATGAGTCGAGCAAGGGGGGCAGTGGGCGCTCTTATCTGCTCAATTGGCACGCCGACACCGAACGTGGGGCGGCCATTGAGGCCCGCGTGAAGGTCGTATCGTGCTCCCAGGCCTGGGGTGTGAGCATGATGGCGACCGACGGCGTGCACGAGGAAGCGGTCACGCTTTTCCCAGACCGTCTGTCACTCGTCAACGCCAAGAGATCCGTGGACTTCGACGCCGCGGGAGACTTCCACACGTTCCGGCTCGAGATCAAGGGCGAGGATGTGCGGCTGTACGCCGATGGGAAGCTCGTGATCGACGCCCCCGGAGAGTTCAAGCAGCCGGCTATCGGCGAACGCAACCAGTGCTCCTTCGGCGCGGCTGCCTCGGACGCCCAGGGCGAGGCCGTGTGGAAATGGGTGCGCTACCGCAGCGACAAGCCAACACAATCGGAGGCTGAGTTGAACGTGCCACGGATCGAGGGCCTGCGCGTTGAGCGCGGCGAAACAGTGGAGATCATCCCCGGCGCGATCTACAAGAACCTGTTCCAGTACCGGGACGGCCGCCTAGTAGTCGCTGACCGCATATCCACTGACGGCGGCAAGACGTGGCAGCGTTCCAGTACCGGGACGGCCGCCTAGTAGTCGCTGACCGCATATCCACTGACGGCGGCAAGACGTGGCAGCAGGGCAAGTCAGGGCCCAACATAGGGTCGATCGAGCTCGACGATGGGGAGGTCATCAAGCTCGGGTTCGCGACCAAGAAGGTGCGGGATGGTGTCTTCTCCATCGAGCTGTGCCGCTCAGTCGACGGAGGCAAGACCTTCAGCGAGGAGACGGCGATTTTGACCATTCCCGAGGGCACGGGCGGAACCGGCGACAATGGGGCCGCCTTCGAGGGCCCGGCTGTGGACCACGCCATCGTTCAGTTGAGCGACGGATCCCTGATGGCGGCGATGTACGGGTACTTCAAGACCGACACCGTGCTCTGCCCAACCTTCCCTCCCGAGTGGAAGCTGTACAAGTACCGGACCTTCACGGTGCGGTCGACGGATCGCGGCAAGACGTGGGACTACTGGAGCACCGTGGCCTATGATCCGGAAGTTGGCCTGGAGAGCTTCTGCGAGGCCGACCTGCTGACGATGCCGAACGGCGACATTCTGTGCTTCATGAGAACCGGCGGCAGTGGCGGGAAGTACACGCCTCTGTACCTGAGTGTCTCATCCGACGATGGCGTGACGTGGAGCAAGCCGAGGCCGATCGCGGACCGGGGTGTGTGGCCCAACGCTTGCCGGATGGAGAGTGGAGTGCTCGCGGTGACGTACGGGCGACCCGACAACTGGCTGGCCTTCAGCCTGGACGACGGCGAGACATGGACCGGGCACTTCCGCTTTGATGAGGGCCGCACGAGCAGCTACAACTCGGTCGAGGAAGTCGCGCCCGGGAGGCTGCTCGTAGTCTACGACCGCGACGATCTGCACGCCGACGGGAACGCGTCGCGAGGAGTTGTCGGCACGTTCTTCACCGTTGAGCGACAGTAGAACAGTATCGCCCCGGCGCCGGTACGTGGCGTCGGGGCGACTACCTCATCTCGTGACGATGGCTGCCCTGTCCGCGGGAATCTAGAGCGCGAGTCGCCGCGTCAACTGATGGCCGGGCACTGCAAGCCCTGCGCCGACGGGCAAGGCACGCGTGACGACCTTCATCGACACCGGGGGCTCGAAGGCCGGCGGGCGCAGGAAGACCGAGTGCATCAGCGATCCCGGCGCGAGCCCCACCGGTAGCAGCCCCCCGCTGATCGCCATGTACCCAACCCCGACCGAGAAGCGCGGCGCCGCCAACGCCTCAACGAGAGCCGCGTGGCGCTCGGACGCGGGCTTGTACCTGCCGCGTTGCAGCGCGGGGGCCTGCAGGACCTCGTGGATCGCTCGCCGGTCTGCTTCCGGAG
>JALGSS010000075.1 GCA_029821745.1 Candidatus Zipacnadia bacterium | reverse complement strand
GCCTGGAGGTGTCACGTGGCTCAACTGGACCCCGAACTTGAATTGTATCGAGGGCTGATGGACCAGCCTGAGCAATACGAGGACGGCTTCGACGTGAAAACCATCATCGGAGCCTTGTTCATCGGCTTCATCATGATGCCCGGAGCCATCTACCTCGGACTGTTCGTGGGGCGGAACCTGGGTCCGGCCGCCGAATGGACGACCATCATCCTCTTCACCGAGGTGGCGCGCCGGTCGTTCATCACGCTGAAGAAGCAGGAGGTTTACATCCTCTTCTACATAGCCGCGGCCCTCGCGTCATCCAGCGGAGGGCTGCAGCTTGCGGGTGGCGTTTTCGCGGGGAAGATGTGGGAGCAGTACTTCGTGCGCTCCCCAGCCGCGCGCGGCCTCGGGATCGCCTATGACATCCCCAGTTGGGTCGTGCCCGGTCCCGACTCCGAGGCGCTGCTCAAGCGCACGTTCTTCCACCCGGACTGGTACTATCCGACCGCAATCCTTCTGCTCGGCGTGGTCCTCAGCCGCCTGAACTGGTTCGGCCTCGGCTACGCGCTCTTCCGGATCACATCGGACTACGAACGCCTGCCCTTCCCCTACGCGGCGATCACCGCGCAGGGCTCCACGGCCCTCGCTGAGACCACGCAGAAGGGCGAGACCTGGCGCTGGCGCGTGTTCTCCATCGGAGCGATGGCGGGCCTGGCCTTCGGCGTCTTCTACATCGGGGTCCCGGCCATCACCGGCGTGATCATGACCAAGCCGTTGCAGCTCATCCCGATCCCGTTCGTTGACCTCACGCGCAACACCGAGAGTATCCTGCCCGCGGTGCCAACCGGCTTCGTCTGCGACCTTGGCGCGATCATCGCGGGGTTCGTGGTGCCCTTCTGGGCGGTGGTGGGCAGCTTCGTTACCGCCGCCGTGACCTTGATGATAAATCCCGCCCTCTACCGAGCAGGCATCCTGCACCAGTGGACACCGGGGATGGACACGATCCAGACGCAATTCGCGAACCACGTGGACTTCTACTTCTCGATCGGCGTAGGCACTTCATTCGCGGTGGCCATCATCGGTATCGTGGGCATCTTCGCCCACTTCTACCGCAACCGCAAGGCTGATGAGCGGGGTGAGGCGCACGAACCGGGCACACTCCGCGGAGTCCCGGGCCGGGGCGACATTCCGCTGTGGCTGGCGATTGCCATGTTCGCCGTCTCCACGTTCGGCTACGTGTTGCTCTGCCGCCACCTCGTGCCCGACTTCTCGATCTACTGGATCATCTTCTTCGGCTTCATTTTCACGCCGCTCGAGTCGTATGTAGACGCGCGGATGAAGGGCCTGACCGGTCAGTGGGTGCAAATCCCCATGGTTAAGGAGGGCGTCATCATCCTCTCCGGCTACAAGGGGATCGACATCTGGTTCGCGCCGATCCCCGAGTTCGACCACGGCGCGCGTGCCCAGCAGTTCCGCGTGTTGGAGCTGACCGGCAACAAGGTCATCTCGCTCGTCAAGGCCGAGTTGCTGATCCTGCCGATCGTTGTCGTGTGCAGTGTATTGTACTGGGAGTTCATCTGGCGGCTGGCGCCGATCCCATCGGTCAACTACCCGTACGCTCAGAAGATGTGGCACCTGTCGGCGCTGCAGCGCAGCCTGTGGTTGAGCGCCACGCTCCCCGGCTCCGAGCGTGAGACGATGTTCGAGCAGGCCTTCAAGTGGAACCTGGTGGCCGGCGGCTTCGGCTTTGGCATCATCACCTATAGCGTGCTGGCGGCGATGAAGATGCCGGTGCTGCTGGTGTATGGTGTGGTGCGTGGCCTTGGACACCTGCCGCACTTCGTCTTCCCCGAGATGGTCGGGGCGCTGATCAGCCAGTTCTACATGATACCGCGTTTCGGCGCCCGGCGCTGGAAGCAGTACGCGACGGTGCTTTCGGCCGGTTACGCGTGCGGGATGGGGTTGATCGGCATGGGGTCGGTGGCCTTCGCTTTGATTGGGCAAGCGGTGTCACAGATGCCATACTAGGCCATGATGCATCGGGCGCATCCAGGGGCCGGTGCCTGTAAGGGAGCCGGCCCCCGTCATTTGGGCGCTGCGGGAAGCTCTGCCGCTGATCTTTGTGTAACCCGAGGAACAAACTCGGCGCGCGGCTGTTTACTAGAAACACAACCGCCTGCATCCATACACGTCGCACTCAGAACGGCGCACGACCACGCCATCAGATGGCGCGGGGCGCTGAGGAGGCCCGAACATGATCCACCGGCGACGCGGCTTCACTCTCATTGAGCTGTTGGTGGTCATCGCCATTATCGCGATCCTGGCCGCCATTCTGTTCCCGGTCTTCTCCCAGGCAAGGGCGAAGGCTCGCCAGACGGCCTGCATGTCCAACCTCAAGCAACTCGGACTGGGCTTCGAGATGTACTCCCAGGACTACGACGGGCTGCTGCCGATCTGGGGCTACGGGGACACCTCCGACCCGGACAACGGCCCCAGTGACGGCTTCTACTCGTGGGACACCGTCCTGCAGCCCTACCTCAAGAACCAGCAGATCCTGCGCTGCCCCGACAACCCGTATGACCGGGATGCCCGCGGCTACGCCATGACCCGCTACACCGGCGACGCCTACGGGGTTGACTTCCCGATCCCCAAGGAACTGCCGCCGCTGCCGTCCGAGACGGTGCTTGTCGGTGAGAAGGGCCACCTTGCCGTGGGCCTCAACGGTGACTCGGCGATGGAGCACTTCATGCAGAGCAACGGCGCCGCCATCTCCGGCCAGGACTGGCGCACTGAAGAAGACGAGTGGGGCAAGATGTTCCACAACGACGGCAAGAACTTCCTGTATATCGACGGCCACGTGAAGTGGCATGGGAAGGGCTCCGGGCCGTTCGCCTACGACGGTGGGCTGACCTGTCCGCCCGCGGGCTACACCGGCCACGCGCTGTATGACACGCCGCATGCGCCGGGCCACTGCGAGCTGTGGACCGACTGGCCGCACGACTAAGCCGCGCAACCGCCAGACCTTACGCGGGCCGGGGCGCTCCCCCGGCCCGCGAATTGACATTCGTGGGGTGAGGCACGGATGAGACGCGGGTTCACGTTGATCGAGCTTCTGGTCGTGATCGCGATCATCTCGATCCTCGCGTCGATCCTCTTCCCGGTCTTCGCCCGCGCCCGGTCGAAGGCTCGCGGCACCGCCTGCGCCTCCAACATTCGCCAGCTCGCGCTGGCGATTCGCATGTACGCCGAGGACGCCGACGGTCTGCTGCCGCTGTGGAGCCTCGTCGGCGGCTCACCCACCGGCGGCGCCCCGTCGGGCCACCCCTACACCTGGGACGAGCAGGCCCTGGCGTACTACCGCAACAAGAACATCCTCTACTGTCCCGAGAACCCCTTCGGCGACCGCCTGCGCTCATACGCCCTGCCGCGCTACGCTTCCGGGATCGAGATGGGGCGCTTTCCGGGTCCCGCGGCGACAGTCGTCTTGTTCGAGAAAGGCGAGTACGAGTTCGGCGCGTGGGATGACGCGACGGGCGAAAACGTCTACCAATCGCACACCGCGAAGGGCCAGCCGGGCTACTCCGAAGTGCCTTTTCACGCCGAGGGCAAGAACTTCGCGTTTATAGATGGGCATGTGAAGTGGTATAATAAGGGTGCAGGGCCATTCGCGGCGGCCCACAGGACCGGCGCTGAGCCGGGCTCATGTGAGGTCGCCGGGGAGGCGCCCGCAGGCGACTGGCCCCCGGCGGCGTGAGCCGAGGCAGGCAGACTGCAACGGAGAGGTGATGTACCCGATGAGAACCCGCGGACGACGAACCGCCTTCACTCTGATCGAGCTCCTGACCGTGATTGGCATCATCGCGATCCTCGCAGCCATTCTCTTCCCCGTCTTCGCCCAGGCGCGCGCGAAGGCGCGGCAGGTGCGATGCCTCAGCTACATGCAGCAGATTGGCGTGGCGATCGAGAGCTACGTCCAGGACCACCATGGTTTCCTGCCGACGTGGTCGATCACCAACCCAGGCATCGCCCCGTGGGACCCGCCCAGCGGCAACGAGAACCAGCCGGTGGCGGGCGTCGCCACCTGGGACATGAGCATCATGACCTACCTCAAGCAAGAGGGCCTGCTGATCTGCCCGGACAACCCGAACAATGACGCGCGCACCGCCCGCTCCTACGCCATCGCCCAGTACACGCAGCGGCCCTACGAGTACCCCCCAGGCTCCGGTCGCATCATCGCGCTCGGCGGCTACAAGGACGAGGTGCCGCTGCCCAGCGAGACGGTGCTGGTGTTCGAGAAGGGCAGCAATCCGCCCGGAGCGTGGGGCGATGCCCTCGGTCAGAACGTCTACCAGTACCACAACACTGACAGTCCCGGCGACGACCCCGGGATCAGCGGCGATGCGGACATCGAGGACCCCGCCGACTTCCCGATGTGGCACTCGGGCGGGAAGGATTTCCTCTACATGGACTATCACGCGAAGTGGGCGAAGAACGGCATGGGCCCGTTCGCGAATAAGCCCACCGCCTCCGACACCGTCGGGACCTGTGAGGACTGGGGCAAGCCCGAGGACGGCGGGGACTGGCCGGTACCGTAGACAGACCTCACCTGACACGGCAGCGACGGCGACCTCCACCCCGGCCCCCTCTCCGTTCCGGCGAGGGGGGATATGGCGGCAGCGGTGGCACGCGTCGTTGCCGTTTGTCTTTTGTGGGACAGGCTGCCAGCCTGTCGCCGTCGTGAACGCAATACCCCTCGCGCGCGTCAGAATAAGCCGAGGGCAGGCCATGCCCGCGCCTTTGCGCCCGTGCGTGTCTTTCTTCGCCCGGTGCCTTATGTTATACTTCCGCCCACACCATCGCCCCACCCGATGAGGTAATCGATCGCATGAGCGCTGTGCGCCGCGTCGATCTGCAGCTTCTGGCAGTGGTCCTGCTGCTGTCCGCGATCGGCGCGCTGGCAATCTATAGCTGCACCCGCAACGCCGGCAACCCTACCGCCCGGCTGACCATGCAGCTTGCGTACATCATCGTCGGCCTCGCCATCATGGTCGGCACCATGTCCGTGGATAGCGGCAAGATCCGCGGGCTCGCCTGGCCGATCTACATTGGGGTGATGGTACTGCTGGCGGTCGTGCTGCTGATGGGCTCAATCCGCGAGACCCACCGCTGGATTCCCATCGGGCCGGTCAACATCCAGCCATCCGAGCTCGCCAAGATTGCCGTCATCATCATGCTCGGAGCCGTCGTGTCGCGCCTCGAACACGAGGATCACGACTTCATCTTCCTGGTGAAGACCCTCGCCTACGTTGGCGCACCCGCACTCCTCATCCTCCTGCAGCCGGACCTGGGCACGCCCATCGTCATCTTCTTCATCTGGTTGGTGATGATGTTCGCGCTCGGCGCAAGCCCAGTCCATCTCGGAGCCTTCGTCCTCGCGGGCCTGATGCTTTTCGTTGGCGCATGGGGCTTCGGGCTCGTCAAGCCACATCAGAAGGCCCGCCTGATCGCCTTCATGCATCCCGATGACCCGTCGGAGAGCGCTTCGTACCACCTGCGTCAATCGCTCATCGCGGTCGGGTCAGGGCACCTGTGGGGCCAGGGACTCTTCCGTGGCGATCAGAGCCAGGCAGACTTCATCCCCGACCAGGAGACCGACTTCATCTTCACCGTGATCGCCGAGGAGCTGGGCTTCGTCGGCGCCGCGAGCATCATCGTGCTCTACGGGCTGCTGCTCTACCGGGGCCTGTGCATCTCCGCAGCCGCGCCGACGACCTTCGACCGCGTCGTCGCCGCCGGGATCGTGGGGATGCTGCTTATTGAGATCTACGTGAACATCGGCATGACCATCGGCCTTGCGCCGGTGAAGGGGATGGCCCTGCCATTCCTCAGCTACGGCGGATCGAGCTTGATGACCAACATGATCGCGGTCGGGGTCCTGCAGAGCATCCACATGCGCCGCGAACAGATCGTGTTCTGACGGCGCCTACGCGCACACGAGGCGACAACGATGGCCAATATGAATACAGATGAGTGGGCGGTCCGAGCCTGGGAGGGCGTGCTGGTTCACGTCCCGCCCGACTGGGACATCGCGGCGATCAGCGGCGACCGCAATCAGGGCTACATGCGCATCGACGACACCGAGAACATGCCGCGGATCGAGCTGAAGTGGCAGAAGTCCAAGGGTTTCGTGGACGTCGAGGGCGTCGTGGACGGCTACCTCAAAGAGCTGCACAAGAAGCGCAAGAAGGGCGAGCCGGAGATCGAGACGGATCGCGACTGCGCGGTGGTGAGCAAGCGGCATATGCGCAAGCAGGACCTGCAGTGCTTCGCGTGGCGCGGGCAGATCGAGGGCTACGGTGCCGCGTGGTACTGCCCGGACTGCGAGCGCGTCATGGTCGTGCAGGTGATGGCGCAACCCGAAGAGGTCGGTCAGGACCTCGCGCGCGAGGTGATCGGCCGGCTGGAGGACCACCCGCGCGAGGGCTGGGTGACGTGGTCCACCTACGGGCTGCAGATGGAGGTGCCCGAGCGCTTCGAGATGTCCGGCCAGAAGCTTATGGCCGGCCTGATCGAGCTGCAATTCGCCAACGCGGGCGAGGAGGTCGTGGGGGCGCGCTGGGGGATGGCGAACGTGGCGCTGCGCAGCAAGTCGCTGGAGAAGTGGGCGGCGGCCGAGATCCGCGGCTATCACAAGGGCATCAAGCTGTCCATGGAGGAGACGACCTTCCGCGGCCACCCGGCGGTGGAGGTGACCGGCTACTTCTCCAACCCCCTGCGACACATCCAGTCGTTCGTGATGCACGTGATTGGCAAGCCCTACCCGGAGGCCGTGAAGGGCTGGGCCTGGCACGCTGTCGAGGAGAACCGGATCTACTACGCCGGCGCGCTGCTCGACGAGGATCACAAGGAGATCATCGAGCGCGTGGCGCGCAGCATCGCCTGCCCGAAAGGTCCGGGCGACGGGCCTGAGGGTGGGAAGGAGCCGATACGATGAGCGCGTGGCGCCTGACGGTACCACTGGCGGCAGTGCTGATGGTCGCCCTCGCCTTCGCGGACGACGCCGCGGATCGCGCGAAGGTGACGGAGTTGATCGCGCAGAGCCAGCAGCTCGTCGATGAGGGTGACCGCGTGGGCGCGATGGACCGCCTGCTGCAGGCGCTGCAGCTCGCCCCCGATCAGCCGTCCGTCCACTCGCACATGGGCTACCTCTACGAGCTGGAGGGCCAGCCGCTGAAGGCGCTCGCGAGCTACGGCCGGCTGCTGGAGCTGCGGCCCGATGATGAGTACGGCCGCGCGCGCATCACGCATCTGTTCTACGGTGGCGAATTCCCCCGCAGGCTGCGGCTGAGCCTGCTGCAGTACATCCCGGTCTCGTTCGTGACCGATCAGTGCCGGCTGCGCGTCGGCGACGGAATGGATGAGCTTGAGCGGCGCATCGCCCACACCACCGGCGTGATCTTCCCCGAAGCGATGGAGGACGGGACTGGCCCGATCAGCGTGGACATCCCCTCGGCCGGCGGCCAGGGCGTGGTCGGCCAGGCGCGCTTCAATCGCGTCTGCTACGGCTACGTGGCGGTGCCCGCGGGCGAGGAGCTGCGGATGACGGCGATGGTGTACTATCCGTCGGAACTGCTCAGCGAGAGCGGTACCGACTACGCGGGGCTGGCCGAGCGGATCGCGCATATTCTGCTGCGCGTGCACTGCTACAGCCGCGGGGCCTACGGGCTGCCGCCGCAGGTGGCTGATCGGCAGGTCGTGAAGGTGTGGCTGTGCGAGAGCGGGCCGACCGGGGCGGAGCAGTACGGGGATAGCATGTTCGTCTACGACATCGAGCGCAACCGGCTGCCGGAGGAGTGGCTGCGGGAGATCGCGCACGAGTGGGGGCACTACGCCCTGCCGCGCATGGGGCGCTTCACGGAGCCGGAGCCCTACGCGAGCGGCGTGCTGGGCGAGGCGCTGTTCCTGCAGCTTCTGGCGGACGAGGCCGGGCTGGTGGTGGGCGATCCGTGGCCGTCGCTGGGGGCGCGGACGGCCATCGAGGGCCTGTGGGGCGACGGCGAGGTCGCGCTCGCCGGGCTCCTCGGCGACACGCGCGAGCGGACGATGGACCTGTGGCTGCGCGAGGGGCCGAACTCACAACTCGCGGCGGGACTGGGCTCGGATGCATTCGACTACCTCGTCGGGATGCTGCTTTGGGTGGAGGCGGCGCACGGGCATGACATGCTGCGCTCGACGCTGCTGAAAGCGCCGGGCGAGTCGCCCGCCGACTACTACTACGGCTATCGCCAGGCGATCAAGGAGGCCGCCGCGAACGGGGAGATCACGATCCACGCGGGGGCCTACGACCCGGATGCGAGCACGCTCAGCACGCCGCCGCGCGAGGGCGCGGAGCGGCGGGAGGACGTGACGCTGGCGGCGGGCGACCGGGCGTGGTACCCGGTGTATCTGCTGGAGGGGCCCGCGTCTGTGCGGATCACGCCCGGCCTGCGGGAGACGAAGCTGAACCTGTACGTGGACGAGCTCGGCCCGCTGCCGCTGACGGGCGGCGAGCCGGTGAGTCTGGGCCGGCGGGAGCAGGGCTGGCACACGCTGACGCTGGAGGCGCCGGCGGGCGGCGCCCCGGTGAGTCTCGGCAGTTTGGTGCTCACCACCGGCGAGGGCGACGTCCCCGCGCCGGGACTGTGAATGGCTGCATGTGGCGATGGTGACTCTCGTCGGGGGAATCCAAAATGAGGCTTGACGAGGTGCGGGAGTTGTGCTATATAGCTCCCGTGTCGAATATATGTTCGATATGCAGGCATGGCATGCTCTCCCACGACAGAGCGTCGGACATTGAGCACGAGTCCATTGCGCTGAGTCAGGTGCAGAGCCGCCGATCAGCCGTCAGCATTCCATGCGCGGACGGACCGCGCCGGGGACTGCATTCATATGTGAATCTCTACTTCTGTGCCCGCAACCCGATGATGTACTTGAGGAAAGACGAGGCGTCCGACATATGCGTTGTGGGTGTTGACTCTGCAGTCATGCAAGTCGCGGGGGTGGTGATCGCCGACATGAATGCTGCCAGGACACTGGTACGATTCGGCGCCTATCCAGAAGGTCTCGCGATGCTTGACACCGAACTGGTGTACGCCCGGTATTGGACCCATGAAGACGAAATTGAGTACGACCGCCGCAAGGCCATCAAGTGCGCAGAGGTACTGGTTCCTGAAGTAGTGCCAGCGAGTTACATCACACGTGTAATCGTGGTCGACGACCGCACGATGGTGCGGGTCAAGCAGGAGTCGGGTGAAGACGGACCCGGAGTGGAGGTGAGCCCCGATGTCTTCTTCCGTTGAGTCTGTAGGGAGCGCGAGTGTACGAGTGCTGAAGGGTGACCTCTTCAAGTCGGAGGCCCACACGCTGGTGAATACCGTCAACTGCGTCGGGGTGATGGGCAAGGGGATAGCACTTGCCTTCAAGGGACGCTTTCCTGACATGTACGAGGACTATGTTCGTCGCTGTGAGGCGGGCAAAGTCCGACTGGGGCACCCCTACCTCTATCGGTGCCCGGAGGCGCCCCACGTGCTCCTGTTCCCCACAAAGGGGCACTGGCGAGCGTTCTCACGTCTGGACGACATCGTCGCGGGACTGGAGGTCCTCGCGACTCATGCCGATGAGTGGGGTATTGAGTCCTTGGCGGTACCCCCACTGGGTTGTGGGAACGGGGGCCTGGAGTGGCAGGTAGTCGGACAGATGCTGCACAGGCATCTGTCAGCACTGCGTATCCCCGTCGAGTTGTACGCGCCTTGGGACGCTCCATCGGAGCAACTTGCGATGAGTTTCCTCTTGGGGGAAGTGCCCGAAGAACCCAGAATCGGTCCTGAGATGATCGCGGTCGTGGAGGTTCTGAACCGCCTTGAAGCGGAGACGTATGTGAGCCCTACAGGTCGAGTGAAGTTCCAGAAGCTCGCCTACTTTGCCACCGCCATGGGGATCCGCACAGGGCTGCAATTCAGGCGATCGAGCTGTGGGCCATATTCGGAAGAACTGAAGCCGATGCTCGGACGCCTCATCAACAACGGCGTTCTGCTTGAGCAGAAGCAGGGGCAGATGTTCCGGGTGCGTCCCGGGCCTACGTACGCGGATGCGCGGGAGAGGTTCGCCTCCCAGCTACGGCAGTATGAAGATGCAATAGAGAGCGTGCGGGATCTGCTTGCGCGCATGGATACTCGAACAGCGGAACTCGCTGCGACGGTTGATTTCGCCGCGCTGCAGCTCAGTGGGCCGGAGCACATCCCATCAGAGCGTGAAGTACTTGATTACGTGTCGGCCTGGAAGCAGGATCGGCAGCCGCCCTTTGACGAGGAGCAAGTCGCCGACATGATACGGGAGATGGCTGTCATCGGGCGCCTCAATGTTCGCGGGAGCAAGGGACTACCGTTGTCGGATCGTGCGATGGATGGGGCGTGAGCGTAGCGGGCCTCAGTTGTCTTATCCCGCGATCTCCAGCCCCAGCACGCGGTCGATGTTGCGCCACGCGACCTTCTCCCACGCCTCGTCGGAGATCGTGCCCCGCAACGAGCGGAAGTAGTCCGGGTTCGGCGGTTCGTGCGCCGGGAAGGCGAGGTCCGTGCCGAACATCAGCCGGTCCTGGAACTGCTCGATGAACGCGTTGCCGAACTGTGGGTCGCGGCTGATCGCGTTGTGCCCCGAGCCCGCCGACAGATCGCCCCAGAGGTTCTCGTAGCGCTCGAATAGCTCCACAAGCCGCCCCGGCCGAATGTCCCCCTCCGGGTAGCTGTTGCGCGTCTCCTGCGTCACTCCCGCCGCGATCTCCGCCCAGAACGGTTGCGAGTGGCCGAAGACGATCAGGTCCGGGAACTCGCGCAGCGTCTTCTCCAGGCGCGGCAGGCCGACCTCATCGAAGAGACCGTAGCAGCCTCCAAGCCGCGGTGCGATGTGGACCGTGACCGGCATCCCCTCATCCGCGCACGCCCCCAGCATGTTCCAGACCAGCGGGTCGTCGAAGGCCAGGTTGCACGTGGTCTCGCCGACGCCGCGGCAGCCCATCTCGCGGTAGATGCGCAGAAAGCGCCCGAAGTCCGTCTCGACGCTGTTGCGGCCCGCGCGCGGGTCGAGGCTGCAGAACGGGATCAGCCGGTCCGGGTAGCGCTCGTACATCTCGATGACGTCCTCGGGCGGCACGAAGCGCGAGCGGGCCTCCGGCGCCACTCCAGAGAGCAGGACCGCGCGGTCGATCTCATACTGATCGAGCTTGGCGATGAGCTCCTCAACGAGCGGGTAGTCGCTGCCGTGCCAGCGCGGGACGGCGCGCGAACGTGATGCATGTGTGTGGCAGTCGATGAGCATGATAGGCGGCTCCTGTGCGCGTCAGTCTCCGGCGATGCCGAGGTCCAGCAGGCTGGCGATGTTGCGCCACGCGATCTTCTCCCACGCCTCGTCGGAGATCGACCCGCGCAGCGAGCGGAAGTAGTCGGGCATCGGCGGCTCGTACTCCGCGAACGAGATGTCCGTCCCGAAGAGCAGGCGGTCCTGGAACTGCTCGAGGAACGCGTTGCCGAACTCCGGGTCGCGGCTGATCGCATTGTGCCCCGAGCCCGCGGACAGGTCGCCCCACAGGTTGTCGTAGCGCTCGAGCAGCTCGACGAGGCGGCCGGGGGTGACGTGGCCGGTGGGGTAGCCGCCGCGCGTCTGGGCGGTCACATCGGCGCTGATCTCGGCCCAGAACGCCTGCGAGTGCCCGAGGATGTTCAGCCCGGGGAACTCGCGCAGCGTCGCCTCCAGACGCGGCAGCCCGGGCTCGTCGAAGATACCGTAGCCCACCTCGGGGTCGCTTGAGATGTGGATGGTCAGCGGCAGGCCGCGGTCGGCGAGCTGCCCGAACAGGTTCCAGTACTTCGGGTGATCGAAGGGCAGGTTGCCGGTCATCTCGCCGACGCCCTTGCAGCCCATCTCGACGTAGACGTCGAGGAAGCGGCCGAAGTCGGTGTCGGGGCTGTTGGAGCCAGCGCGCGGGTCGAGGTTGCAGAACGGGATGAG
>JALGSS010000910.1 GCA_029821745.1 Candidatus Zipacnadia bacterium | reverse complement strand
GCGGGGCGTGTGCTGGACTCATACTACTGGAAGCAGATTGAGCGCGCGATCGAGAGGGCGGGCCTGAGGGATCGCTTCGAGTACGTGGGGGAACCTGGCCTCGACGAGAAGATCGAATTCCTGCGGGGCTGCAGTGTGTTCTCTCTGCCGAGTCGTTCCGAGGAAACGCGGGGTCTTGCGGTCATGGAGGCGATGGCCACCGGCGTGCCCGTGGTTGTGCCCGACTCGGGCGTCTTCCCCGAGATGCTGGAACTGGCGCCGGGCGGCCGTCTGTTCCCGTCCGAGGACTTCCGGGCGCTTTCAGGCGAGATAGCGGCTCTGATGGACGACCCTGACGAGGCGGACCGGCTGGGCCACGCCGGGGCCGACACATTGCCCGTCCACTATCATTCCGACCAGTCCGTGGAAGCGATGCTGGAGGTGCTGGCCGAGGTCACCGAGGGCGTCCCGACGCCGACCGACAAGGAGGAGCCCCAGCGGTCTCCGGCGACACCTGGAGGCGAACCGATGCCCACACCGATGACCTCGCGAGAGCGCGTGCTGGCGGCCCTGAACCACCAGGAGTCTGACCGTGTGCCCATCGACTTCTCCGGGCACCGATCGTCGGGCATTGCGGCCATTGCCTACCCGCGCCTGCGGGAACTGCTTGGCCTCGCACCACGGACAGTCCGCGTGTATGACCCGATCCAGCAGCTAGCGATTGTCGACGAAGACGTGCTCGACCGGTTCGGCATCGACACGATCGAGATGGGCCGCGGCTTCGCGCTGGATGATGATTCCTGGGCCGACTGGACTCTCCCCGACGGCAGCCCTTGCCAGATGCCCGCGTGGGCACTGCCGGAGAGAGGGGAACGGGAGTGGATCCTGCGCTCCGACAGCGGACGGGTCATTGCGCGCATGCCCGACGGGGCCCTGTACTTCGAGCAGACCCACTGGCCGTTCCTTGAGGGCGACGACCAGGGCAGCCTTGAGGACGCCTTCGGCGAAAGCATGTGGACGGCCGTCGGCTCTCCGCCAGGGCCGCTGATGGCAGACGCCGAGGCATTGGAGAAGGGTGCGAAGGCCCTGCGGGACAGCACCGACCGCGCAATCATCGGGTTGTTCGGCGGCAACCTGGTGGAGGTCGGTCAGTTTCTGTATCGCATCGACAATTTCCTGATGCTACTGGCCGCGGACCCCGCCCGGGCTCACGGGTTCCTGGATCGGCTTGTGGAATTCCACCTGGCCAACTTGGAGCGCTTCCTGGGTACCGTCGGGCCCTACATCGACATCATTGCGTTCGGTGACGACCTGGGGATGCAGACCGGCCCGCAGTTCTCGCCGGAGATGTACCGAGAGTTCTTCAAGCCCAGGCATTCACTGCTGTGGCGGCAGGCGAAGAAGCTCGCGGACGTGAAGGTGATGCTGCACTCCTGCGGCGGGCTGAGGGAATTGCTGCCTGACATCATCGAGGCGGGGGCGGACGCGGTGAATCCGGTGCAGATCACTTGCAGCGGCATGGACGCGGCCGGGCTCAAGCGGGACTTCGGGAAGGACATCACACTATGGGGTGGCGCGTGCGACACGCGGGACATCCTGCCCAATGGCACACCCGCGGAAGTCCGGCGGCACGTGGCAGAGCAGATCGCGATTCTTCGGCCCGGTGGTGGATTCGTGTTCCAACAGGTGCACAACATTCTCGCGGACGTCCCACCGGAGAACATCGTTGCCATGCTCGACGCGGCCCGGGAAAGCGGAGCGTAGGGCCCCGTCGATTGTACGGCATCGACACCCCACGGCTATCTGGTCCTTCTCACCAGAACACGCTATTGATCCCCGTCCTGGTCACTGATCTCCTTGCGCCGGATCTTCCCGCCGGGGTACTTGTCCAGCACCTCGGCCCATTGGTCGGCATAGTGGCTCCCGAAGGCCAGGTAGAACGTGACCGAGTAGCGTTCGCCTGGGGCCAGGTCGACGTCGTAGAACAGGTGATTCATGCCACGAGTCGGCAGCTTGAGCAGTTCTCCGTCCGGGTCTGTCCCGATGGCGACGAAATGGTCTTCATCGGTGGTGACCAGGATGTTGTTGTCCAGTAATCGCGCCTTGTCATCCTGCCACGGCTTCGTACCGTTCGCTTCTAGGAAGCCGGGGATGCCCAGGCCGTTCCAGATCCACAGCCGCCCCGCTCCCTTCTCACCGCCGACATTCTCGCCAGGTGCGTCCCAGCCGGCAGTTGCCTCGCGTGCAGGCCGCGTCTATCACCACTGTGTTGGCGTCGGCCTGCTGTACGTCCAGGGCCGCCTTCGCGCCCCACGGGTCGAACCAACCGTTCACCCGCGTCCGGAGCAGCCCGAGGTTGTACGGGTCGCTGCTCGCGTTCCCGACCTGATCGGCGAACACGAGTTCATCAATGTTGAGCGCGAGATCGTTGTGGCGCGCCGTCCACTCCGAGGTGCGCACCTCGACGGTCTGCGCTACGTCGCTGAAGGTCACCGTGTACTCCCCGGCATGGAACTGCCGGTCGGAGGCGTGCATCTCTCGCCCGACCGCATCAGCCCGCAGATGCAGTAGCCGGGCGACGGGCGCCGCCAGCTTATCGTCGCTGTTGAGCGCGTCGGGAGCCTTCAGAGCCTGCCCGATCGGCGACGTGTCATCCCCTTCGGGGTAGAGGGTGTCCAACTCTGATCGCGCCGCGTCACTGCCGAACTGCAGGACCTTCTGCTTCGCCTCGGCAAGAATGGCGGTGAGACCCTCCACCGCACGCGTCCGGTCGCCGGCTGCGAGCGGCGCGTGGAACGTCTCGGCCAACCGGGGCACCACCGCAACGCCGGCCAATTCCTCTGCGGAGATCGGTGAGTAGGGCCACAGCGCCCAGCCGTCGATTCCGGCCCGGTGGCAGTCCCAGCACGTGTTGATGAGCTCGTCGACGGGCTCATCCACCCAGAAGCCGGTGTCGATGCACTCGATGATCTTCGCATCGCCGCTCAGCGCGGAGAACCCCGCCAGAGCTCTGCGCATCCATCCCAGCGGCGCACGGCCGCGTCCCTGGTAGACCATCGGCCCCAGGATGTCGAGGACGTGAGACATGCCATCCGTGTCCATCCCCAGGTCATTGCCCGGCGAGATCACATATCCGCCCACCTGGAAATCCGGGCGGTGGGCGTGCGCGGCCTCAACGACTTGTCGGAGGGCTTCCGTGGTGCTGTCTCCGCGCACTTGCACCCAGGTCTTGAGGAGCCCGGCGTCCTTGCCGAGGGCCTCTACCAGTTCCTCGCGCGAGAACTCGGTGCCGGCGGCTTTGTTGAGGGCCGCCACGCATGCCGGGCAGAAGCAGGCCTCCATCGTGCGGCTCTCGACGGTGATGAAGTCCCAGAACATGCCGTCGGCGCCGGTGTCCTGAATGGACTTCGTTCGCTCGATCATCTCCGCGACGCGCCGGGCCGATCGAGGACAGACCGTGCCCGTCTTCACGGTCCCATCCGCCTTGATCTGGTAGTCCTCGCGCTCTCCACGTATCTCGACGAAGGCCGTGCTGGTGCCGTAGACGGTGATGCCTCGGCCCTGCAGGTACTTGACGCGGGTGCGCACGTCCCCCTCACTGAACGGAATCGCGCACTGGATGTGGTTCAGGCCTGCGGCAATGAGGGTATCGGCGAACTGCTCGACGGCGTCCGCCGGTGGCAGAGCCAATCCGCCGACGCCCATGAAGGGCGCTGCGGCGAGAGGAATCGCTGCCAGTAGAATCATGCCGAGCATTGGGTATCTCATTGCTGCTCGCCCTCCTTGATGAACCACTGGCCGCGTCGCAGGATGAAGTCGTAGACCATTTGGGCGGCGTCCGTATGCGGACCGCGGCTGAATCGGCAACCAAAGAAGTAGCCCTTCCCGTTCGGCATCCGGAACGCGAGCGGGTCGGCGGCCCGGCGCGTTTCATTACCGGCCCGCCTCTCGCCGAGACCGTACAGCTCATACCACGTGCAGTGGGCACGCACGGCGTCCGCGTCAAAGGGACGGGCTGAGCGCCAGCCCTCGAAGGCCGGAAGCGCCGCGGCGCCGTCTTCTGTCGGTTGGCAGCCGATGCCCACGAAATCGGCCTTCACCAGGTTGGCGTCGAAGATGTCGTCGTCGCCCAGTTGGCCTGCGCCCTGTCCGCCGGCCTGCCCTCCCTTCAGCGCGTACCAGTGGAAGGCCCAATCCCCGGAGTAGCACAGGATTCCGCCGGCATCCAGCCACTCCTCCAGAGGGGAGCCCTCGTCCGGGCACGCTTTGTGCGAGGTCGACTACGATGCACCGGCGCTTCTCGGCGCAGAGCCCGGCCCAACCCTCGGCGTCGATGGGCGCTGCACTGATTCCCGCCCGACCAAGTTCGGCACACAGGGCCTGCGTCATCAGCCGGTGGAACTCGACCGGGGCGGCCCGTTTCGGGGCGTCGAAGTACCCGGTGAGGAAGTAGTCCGCGTCATGGTACACGTAGACCAGGGGCTCGGCCGCTTGCGCGATACACACACACGCGAGGAGTCCGAGGACCGTCAGCATTCTCATGGGGCTCACCTGCCTGAGTTCCCGATAGG
>JALGSS010000909.1 GCA_029821745.1 Candidatus Zipacnadia bacterium | reverse complement strand
GCCTGCCTCTTTCTCTCGTAGTCCTTCACTCGGTACTGCTCGTAGGTCCTGGGGTCCTCGCTCGTGGGGAACAGGAACGTGTCCCAGACCCAGAAGCACACGATCTTGGGTGGCCCCATCTGCGCGATGGCCGTGTCGAGGTAGCGGTCCATCACGGAGAAGTCCCAGTCGTATTCGTACTCGCCTTTCTTGATCCAGCGCACCATCGACTCCTCGTTCCCCATGTTGGTGCGGCAGATCACCGGGATGTACAGGAGCCTGCAGCCGGAGCGGCCCATCTGCTTCATCGATCTGGCGATCAGTTTGAAATGCTCGTCGGACCACGGCTCCACCCCGTACTCCAGGACGAGCGTATCGGGCGACTGTATCATGCCGATCCACGTCTCGTAGTCCTGCCTATCGGGCAGCACCCAGGGTTCCACCGTGAGATGCACCGGGACCTCGACGGGCGTGACGTCCCGTCCCCGAATCGTGAGTCGGCCCCGGTAGTCGCCGCTCGATGCTCCCTTGGGCACATCCACCGTGACCCAGATAGATGCGACCGCCCCGGGGACCGGCGGCGGCTGGTTCGGCGTGCGGAAGTCGTAGGTATAGTACATCCTGGTGGTGTCATGGGTTCGGACCGGGATTTCCTGCGGGGGGGATTCTTCGAGCGCCCCGAGAAAACTCGGGTACGCACAGTACTCCCACCGCAGGCGGAAGTAATCATTCCTGCTGGCGCTCGACCACGGGACGCCGTAGCGGACCCGGACGGCGGACGCCGGGATCACCCCGGCGCCCCCGAGATCGCTCATCGTCGCTTTGAGCTGATGTAGCGCCTGGTCATGCCCCACCACGACCTTGCCGGAGAACGAACCGTTCCGGGCGCCGACGATCTTCATGGGTTTAAGCGCTTCGGTGGTGTCGCCGAAGTCCATCGTGAAGTCCGGGGCCATCGTATTGCTGTTCCAGACCTGGAATCCCTTCGGCCGGACGGCATTGGCCACCACCCCCTGCGGCCCGGCGGCGACGAGCTGCACGGTGCGCAGCGCGCACAGCGGGAAATCGAACTTGAAGGGAGTGAACTTGTGTCCTCCCCTCACGAAGTTCTCGATCTGCGCGCTTGCGCGCTCCGGCGGGCGGACCAGCTCGATCGCCACGACGTTGACACCCCTTCGCAGCAGGCGCGAAGGGATGACGACGTTCTCCAGCGTGCGCGTGCGATGCTTCTCCATCTGCCTGTACTTCCCCGTCCTGTAGTACTCCTTGGGATTCATGCTTCCGTAGTAGTACGCGTCGGGCGGGTAGATCTCCGCCAAGCCGTTCCTGCCCGCCTCGCCTGGCGCGAGATGCCCGCGCGCGAGCTCCGTGCCGTTGAAGTACACGATCGCTCCGCCGTAGTACGAGAGGGTGAGCGTCAGCTTCCTGGCCTTCGCAGGGCTCGTCACTCTGAACTTGCCGCGCAAACACTGCCGGGCCAGGAATTCGGTGTTGCACCCCGCCCGCGCGGTGCCGCGCATCCACCGGCTGTCGTCGAAATCGGGCGCCTTCCACCCCTTCGGCGGCTCGGGCGTCTCCTCGCTCATCCAGGGCTGGTTCTGATATCCCTTGCCCACCACGAGCGCCTTCTTCAGCCCCGTGGCCGTTCGTATGACCGGAGGCTTCATGACCGGGTACATCCGCCAGAAGCCCCTCGTGTCGAGGATGACGGTTCCGGGCGTGGCGTCCTGCGCGCGGAGCGGCGAGGCAAAGAGCACAGTGACAGTCAGAACGGCGATCGACAGGTTCAAACGCATTGTCGTGGCACCTCATGGGTTCAGCGGGATTTCGCGCCGGTGCTCGTATTCACCCCCGCCAGGAACTTCCCCGCTGGCGACGGCATCGCAATCTGGAGCTGTCGACATGCATACCCGCTATGAACCTGCGCCCGTGCGTACGAATTACTAAGAAATACGTACCCCAAACCCCCTCTGCGGTGCTCTAGACGAGCCCCTCTTCGGGGCGATGAACCAGCACCCGCGTGGTCCGATTACAGACCCATACACTTTCTTGCCTCTCACCAGGAAGGGCTGTTATTCTATCACGGGCGGGGGATGCAGTCCAGAATGGAGTGGGCCGAAAGAAGTTGATGCCCAATCAGGGATGGGGTACTTTGTGTCCTCGCCGATTGACTTGAGGGTGTCAGGAAGTAGAATCAAGGCGGTCTCGGCTGCTGCACAGCAACAGTTAGTGACGGAAGCACCAGACGAGGCCCTTCGGGGGTATCGCCTTCACGATGCCGGCTCGAACAGTCGTGCAGCTTCTGCCATGTTTGCCATCGCGTCCACGTCGAACGGGCATCGCTCGTTGCAGTTGCCGCATTCGATGCATT
>JALGSS010000908.1 GCA_029821745.1 Candidatus Zipacnadia bacterium | reverse complement strand
ACTGGCGCTGGTCGCTCTGACGTTCCTGCTGGGGTGTGGTGGTGGTCACCCCAGGGACAGCGAGACCCAGTCGTCCGCTGTCTCTCCGCTGATCATGCTGGGCCAGTAACCAGATTGTCTGTCGCTCTTCAGGCGCTCCCGGCCGCCCGGCCCGGAGCGCCTGACGCTTGTTCATTCGTGCCCACACGAGGTATAATCCCCCGCGACGCGTACACACACGCTCGGTCCCTGATGGGAGCGATCACGGTGGACGGCAAGCGATTCATCACGAAGCTGCGCCTGCGCAACCTGCTGTCCTTCGGCCCGGACGCCGAGGAATTCGAGCTTGAGCCGCTCAACGTGCTCATCGGCCCGAACGCCTCCGGCAAGTCGAACGTGATCGAGGCGATCTCGCTCCTGCAGGCCGCGCCGGATGATATTCAGGAGCCGATCTCGGCAGGCGGGGGGGTGGGTGAATGGTTGTGGAAGGGCAGGACGGAGCCCCCGTTCGCTTCCATCGACGCATCCATACTCCACTGGGGCCGGGAGACGGATCTGCGCTACCGACTTGCCTTCCGCAGACTTGGCCAGTCATTCCAGATCATAGACGAGACTGTCGAAGCCGAGGTTGGGTGTGCAGACACTCCTGTGCCTGACGCATTCTACTCCTTCAACTACGGCGAGCCCACTGCCAGCATTCCTGTGTCCGGCCCAGAGGGGTTGGATATGACGGACCTGGCTTGGAACCGCATCGAGCGGACCACACGTGACGAGCAGGGCATAACATTCGCGCAATCGGTTCTGGCGCAACGCAAGGCTCCCCGGCAGTACCCCGAAATCACTTACCTCGGGGCCAATCTCGAACGCATCCGCATCTACAACAACTGGGACCTTAGTCGGGAGGGAGACCTGCGTCACGCGCAGTTGCCCGACCTTGAAAGCGACTTCCTGCGCGAGGACGCGAAGAACCTCACCCTCGTCATCAACGATCTCCAGAACCGCCCCGCCCTCGACGAGCGACTGAACGAGGAACTCCGGCGCTTCTACCCCCGCGCGAAGAAGATTACGGTGCGGATACTCGGCGGGACCGTCCAGCTTCAGTTGCACGAAGAGGGCCTCCGCGACCCCATCCCTGCCACCCGCCTCTCGGACGGGACGCTTCGCTACCTCTGCCTGCTGTCGATCCTGCTGCATCCCGACCCGCCGCCGCTGGTGTGCATCGAGGAGCCCGAGATCGGGCTGCATCCGGACATCGTGGTCCGCCTCGCCCAACTGATGGTGGAGGCGTCAGAGCGGATGCAACTGATCGTCACGACGCATTCCGACGCACTGGTGGCGGCGCTCTCCAGCGTTCCTGAAGCCGTCGCCATCTGCGAGCGTGACGAGAATGGCAGCACAGCTATCCGGCGGCTCAGCCGAGACGACATTGGCGAGTGGCTCGACCGCTACACACTGGGCGATCTCTGGATGATGGGAGAACTGGGGGGCGTTCTTTAATGGCGTCGGTCCGGATTTGCGTCGAGGGCGGGGGGAAGAAGCGCAGGGGGCGCCAGTTGGTCCGTCAGGGATTCAGCCGCTTCCTCCGGGAGTTCGAGGGCGCGATGCCCGCGGTCATCCCGTGCGGCGGCCGCGATGAGACATACGAGTTCTTCCGCAACGAAGTCCAGAAGCATCCCGATGCATTCGTGATCCTCCTGGTCGACTCGGAGCGGGCAGTAGTCGCCCCGCCATCTCAGCACCTCACGAACGCCGATGGCTGGGATCTGTCAGAGATCGACGACCAACAAGCGCACCTGATGGTCCAGGCAGTCGAAGCGTGGCTCATTGCGGACAGGAACACGTTGCGCGACTACTATGGCAGCCGCCTCAACGAGAACGCATTGCCCGACCGGCGGAATCTGGAGAGCGTCCCGCAGAGCACGCTGAAGTCCGCGCTGAATCAGGCGACGAAGAAGACACCAAAAGGCGGCTATCACGAGATCGAGCACTGCTCCGAGATACTCGCCAGGCTCGATCCCGCGGTCGTCCGGGGCGCATGCCCTCACTGCCGCCGCCTCTTCGCCGTCCTCTCCCGCGAGACCGGCGTCGCCCTGCCGAACCTTCAGTAAGCCCCCTTCCCGAACAGCACCACCGGCACCGCGCGCAGTAATCCTTCGCCCGTCCTCTTGCATTTTCTTTCAGAATCCATTAGAATATAAGAGATTAATAAAATGCTGAAACCATTTGACGCTCAGGAACTGGCAGAGCTGTTCAGCGCGCTGGGCTCCGATACCCGCATCAGAATCCTGCGCGAGCTTGGCGAGCAGTCGCTGTGTGTCGGTGCGATCGCGATGCGCCTCAATATGACGCAAAGCGCGATCTCCCAGCACCTGA
>JALGSS010000907.1 GCA_029821745.1 Candidatus Zipacnadia bacterium | reverse complement strand
TGATCGGTGGTGAGGTCGGGCCGATAGACGAGACGCCCGGCGCCCCAGTGACGGTACTTCGTGCCCCAGGCGTGGGGCTCGTAGAGGGGCCGGTTGACGGTGTCTTTCAAGTCCTTTCGGCCGCAGCCGTGGCGCGGGCCTTCGTCCTTTCTGTACCACCCCTTCCTGAACCAGTGCCTGCCGGGCATCCACGTGCGGACGTAGGTCTCGCCGCGCCTGAGCGTGATTCGGCCGAAGGGCTCCTTGATGATGGGCGTGTACTTGCGCGACTGGGGGAAGTCGCCGAGATCTCGGTACCCGGAACGGCGGGCGAAGGTCCCCACGGAATCGCCGCAGAGGAGGAACCCGGGGCAGGCGCGACCCTCCTTGACGGCGTCGCTGACCAGCGTGGGGTCGGCCTTGATCTCGTCAATGCTCGCGATGGCCGGTGGCGTGGCACGCGTGTACACGTAGAAGTTCATGTGCGGGTCGAGCAGGTGCCAGGTGCCGCCGTATTGGACCTGAATCAGGTGATGGCCACTGACCGCCCAATTGCGGCACCTGTAGCCGAGCCGATCCAGCAGGACCCACATGGGCGTGGTCTGGCGCAGGCAACTGCCGTGGCCGTGGATGTGGATCATGTGGTGGAAGTTGTAGGCGTACTCGCGCGGTCCGTCGCCGTGGTAGATGAGCCGCCGCACCCAGTGGAACACGGCCAGCACCTTCTGCTCGTCGGTCATGCCCTCTCTGATGAGGCCCTTCAGGATGCTGTCCACCGTCCGGCAGTCCACCGATCGATCCGTCGCCACGTGCGGATCGACGACCACGGGCAACTCAGCCTGCGCCACGGACACGCCTCCAAGAACGGTCGCCAGGACAACAGCACACGTTGTGAATCGCATCATCAT
Source organism: Candidatus Zipacnadia bacterium (assembly GCA_029821745.1). GTDB lineage: Bacteria > Armatimonadota > Zipacnadia > Zipacnadales > JABUFB01 > JALGSS01. The sequence continues at coordinate 1,467 of JALGSS010000907.1, read as the reverse complement.
CTCCTGTTTCGAGCGTCCGAGCGCGGAGAAGGTTACGACCGAGTCAGTCTCTGCCCAAGTCCGCAGGCGTTGTCAGTGTAGCATTCGACGCCCCGTTTCTCAACGGCGCCGGCGGACCGCAGGAACGGGCCATCGTTGACGGCTGGCGCCGGGGCCGTCGGTTGATCGGCAATGTCGTATCCTAGCGCCTGTGCCTGCGCGCGAATATGGGCCGCGGCGAGCCGGTAGTACGCATAGGGCAGATGTTCAAGGAGAAGCGGCAGATCCGCGTCCCCCAGATCGTGCAACGCCCGGAGCAACGCGGGGTAGTCCAGTGCGCCGGTGCCGGGGCGACATTCATCGAGATGGACCGTCAGGCGCTTGCGCAGGATGATGTCCTTGCAGTGAACGCTCACGATCCGGTCGCCGAGCCTCGACACGAATCCCCGGATGAGGTCGCCGGTCGGGAAGTACCGCGCCGGCGAGTTAACCAGGTTGACCGGATCGAAGTGCACGGCGGTTTCGCGGCGGTCGATCGCTTTGAGCAGCGCGAGGTAGGAGTCCGGGGAGTAGGGGTACATCCACGGCATGGTTTCCAGTGCGTACCGAGCGCGCGTCGGTTTGACCGCGTCGACGATCGCGCGAGTCGTCTCCACGATGAGGTCGAACGTCTCAGGGGTCAGGTCGGCCGGATCCGGTCCGTCCCACTTTGCCCCGCGCGAGCCGGTGATGTTCACCGCGCACCGCGCACCGATGCGTTCGGCGAGGTCCAGCGCGGCGATGTACGTGGCGCGCGCGGCCGCGGCCTCGTCGGCATCGGCGGCCATCGGGTTGCTCCAGGCCCCGACCTCCGCGATCAGGATGTCGTTCTTTCGTGCGGCATCCCGGTACGCCGCCACGGTCGCCGCGCCGGCGACCGACCGCGCGGCCATACGGGAGCGCCACGTTCGCCCCGTCTGTGCTGTCCTCGACTGGCGGAAGCAGCGGAGGATGTGGGGCGAGATGGTCGACTCCGCGGACAGTGGAATGAGTGATCCTATCCGTGGATCGGCTGGCCGAGAAGCGACGCGAATCCAGTCGCGGGAACGCGGACGTGGGTCTCGGGAGGGAGGGGAACCGACGCACCGTGCGTCGACACTGCACGCACGTTTCCACAATTCCGCCAACATCGGTTCCTCCTTCCTCGACCCAGGAAGGAGGCTTTTCCTCTACCCGTTTCTGCCGTTCAGAGTACACTTATTTCGCGGAGGGCAAGGGAAGAGCGGCAATTTGGGCTCGAATACGACCGGGACTCGTCCGGGTCGGGCGGGCACTGCCCCGCGTGACGACGCCGTTCACTCGGACCGAAAGGAGTGTTACCGATGCGTGGGATGAGTTTTGGCTCTTCTCCGAAAAGTGTACCGGCCACATCTCTGTGGGGGCCAGTTCCCAAGCCCTTGGGATTTATCGCTTTACGGCCAACGGCACGGTGGGGTATGCTGGGCACAC
>JALGSS010000074.1 GCA_029821745.1 Candidatus Zipacnadia bacterium | reverse complement strand
GCAGTTGGCGCTGCGGATCATGTTATCCCGGCAACTGTCAGACAATTTCATGTGGCAGTTGTTGAGTTCCAGGACTGTATCGCTTTGCACCAGAATGGCGGAATCGAGCAGCCAGACATCCCGCGCTCCGTCTTCAGCGCGATTGTGCCGCGGGATGACGACGCGCCGGCCGGTTCCGGCGGCGGAGCGGATCGCTTCGTTGATTCGCTGCACGTCGGAGCCTTGGAAAGTGTTCGGCGTCACGAACAACTGCTCAAGCATGCGAGCATCTCCCTGTCGCCTCGAGTCTGCCGCGCTGCCGGCCGCCTGAGACGGCACACGAAGCCCCTCGGCGTGAGCCGGCCCGGCGGCGGACACGATGGCAATCAGATACACAAGTAAGTGGGGCAGCATTGGCGTCACCAGGGGGCTATTCCACCTGACCATCCGGAATCCTGCTACTTCAGAGGACTTGACGCTGCTGCGGCGCGCGAGGCCTCGTAGTAGGGAACGCAGATGGCCAAGCAAGCGACCGTCTGAATGAACCGAGGATGGCCGCACGCTAGGGTGACTGCGCCCTTGCCGGGCGTACAAGTGATGGAGCCCCGGCGGATGGCCGGGGCCCTGTGAATACGTGTCTACGGGCGGTCAATGAACGACGTAGCTGCGGGTCCAGTCGGGCATCGGCGGCGCCGAGTCCGACTTCAGCATCTCGATCCACTTCTCGTCCGTGAGCCGGTCGCTGACCGGCCATCTGAACTCGTGGTAGGACATGACGCCGCCCTTGGCGACCTGTAGGCCGCCGGCTGGATGCGGCACGATGACGTAGATGCGGTATGCCCACCCCGGGCCGACCTCAAGACACTCGGTGAAGCTGGTGTGCACGTCGGCGATCGTGGCGATGTGTCGGTCGGCCTCGTTCGTGATCTCGTACCAGCGCATGTATTCGTCATCCGAGGCCACCGACAGCGTGAGGCGCTCCAGCGAGCCGCCGAACCACTGGATGCGGTTGTAGTCATCACGCGACAGCGGGATGCTGCGCAATTGCTTCTCCGAGCAGTCCTTGAGGAACTGGAGCATCGAACCGAAGTCGCTGCAACTGTCGCTCAGACGCTCGGTGAGCAGACCCCGCTCTCCGAGACCGTCGCGGAGGTTGCGCGCGAGGTAGGCCAACCGCCCGTAGACGTTCGGGTATGGCTCGACGTAACCGTGCACGGCCTCGGGTTCGTCGCCGCCCATCTCCGCGCCCGACTGCTTCCCGTACAGAATCGTGTCGTGGCGCAACTGGGCCCAACTGCCCAGGGCTGTGACGAGTTCCTTGTCCAGCCACGCATTGCTCTGCATGAAGGTCGGATAGCCCTGCCCCTTGGGCTCGAACAAGGGCTTGAGCGAGTGGAGCCAGCCCCAGTAGAGGTTCTGCCACCACTCCGACTCGGGTTTGCTCGCGAAGGCCGTCGTGACAGTGTCCAGTTGGGTCTCGTAGTCCTTGTAGTCGTTCTCGTTGAGCGTGTTGAACAGGATGTCCCGTGCGCGCGCCGAGCCGAGGGCCGCCATGACGTCGAGACCCATGGGCCAGTAGCGCGGCATGGTCGAGTCCGGCTTGGCCATAACCTGCGGGTACACAACTTGCTGCATTGCCCAGGAGTCCGGGATGAAGCGCTGTCCCATGAGGCGGAACTGGCGTCCTTGCGGCCTCGGATGAAGCACTTGCTCGAAGTTGCCCGCTTCGTCGGCCTGCTGGAACGCCGGGGCGATGCGGGGGGCCGGGAGCTGAGTGCGAGCCTGGATGATGAACTGCTGGAGCCGGTCGAGATCCGCCAGCTTGCCAAGGGACAGGTCGGCTCCGTAGACGCGCTGGGCGACGGGCAGGTACTCGCGCCAACCGAGGTCATCGGACCCACCAACGAAGAAATCGGTGGGCTCATAGATGCGCTCCCAGAGACTCTGGGCCCAGTCGTTCCGGTAAAGGGCCCTGGTCATGAGGAGGGCCTGGAGGCAGTGACGCTGCAGCCGCGCGGGCTCATCAGCGGGTCCATCGAGTTCGAAGCCGAGCAGCCCGTACCACATCATGGCCTGGAAGTAGCGGGACAGAGCTTCGCTGCGTGTGTAGTGCCCGCGCGGCACGAACTGGTCATAGTGTACGGTGCGCCCCATGAGAGCGGAGCGAGAGCGCCCCGCGTGGGCGGCGATCTTGGCCAGTTCGGCCCGGGCCATGTCGATGATGCCCTCCTTCCCCGGCACAGGAGCTCCGACGCTCGGCTCCTGACCCGTGAGAAGCCGCCGCGCGACGAGGAAGTACGCCAGATTGCCGGCAGCCGCGTCGCGCAGGGGGCCCGCCGGGCACTTCTGCAGGTCGGCGACGGTTTGGCCAGCGAAGTGCTGGGTCAACGCGGTGCACAGCTTGACGAGATGCTTCTCCTCAACATCGCGCAGGCTGAACTCGAAGAAGGAGTGGTAGGCCTGAAGGATCGAGTCAACGGTGATGAAATTCGGGACCGGTCCCTTCTCATAGTCATCACCGTACTCCTCGTACAGGAAGAACATCTGCTCGGCGCGATCCGGAATCACCACGAAACCGCGAGACGCCAGCGCCTCTCTCTGGGCGGGCATCAAGTTGGTGACTTTGTGCATGTGGCGCACGCCTGCGAGGTCGTCGGGGACACGGTATGTGGGGACGGACGGCCTGACGGTCGAGCGGTAGGCGTCGGGAATCGCGAAGGCCCCAGATGCTGCAAGCAATGCAACAAGGACCACGGCCACGGTTGTGCGCATAGCGAGACTCCTCTCAGACGACTACAGATGCCGCCGGCGACGCAAGTCATCGCGACCGGAGCCATCACCGACCGCTACAGTGGACAGTTCGTCGAAGCGCCCCGATCTCCTGCTGGAGGAGGAGGAGGGCTTCTGTCTGACGGCGTTAGGGCGGGTTGGCACACGGCGGCCCTGCAATCTGGGGGCCGGCGTGTGCCGTTATCGTACCCCACACGAAAAGCAACGGCCGACAACGAGTGCCGGCCGTTCCCGATCTGAACCTATATCGCGCCTATGCTTCCTGGTTTGGGGGCGGGGTGACCCGAGGTGTTTCGTGGCTGTAGTCGTAGTAGTAATAGTAGTAGTAGTAGTCGCTGGCGCTCAGGCGGAGCTTGTTGAGGATGACGCCGAGAAGGTTGCCCCGCGCGTTGCGGACGAGACGAATCGCTTCGTTGAATGCCTCGCGGGTGACCTGCCCGGACTCCGCCACGAGGATCGTCCGCTCGATCTTCGATGACAGGACGACGGCGTCCGTGAGGACGATCGCGGGGGGCGAGTCGAAGATGACCACATCGGCGTGGTCACCGACTTCGTTGATGAACCGCTCCATGGGAGCGGAATCGAGCATCTCGGCGGGGTTGGGCGGGAGGGGGCCGCTTGAGATGAAGCGCAGGCCCTCCACGCTGGTCTCCTGCAGGATGTCACTGATCGCCGCTTCGCCGACAAGCACGTTCGTCAATCCGCGCGAGGAGTCGCCGTGCAGCATTCGATGCAGGGCAGGACGGCGCAGGTCCGTGTCGATGATGATGACGCTCTGCCCAGCCTGGGCGAACACGACCGCCAGATTGGTGGCGGTGACGGTCTTGCCCTCGCCGCTTCCGGCGCTGGTGACAAGGAACAGCTTCGCCGGAGACTCGAGAAGCGAGAAGTTGATGTTGGAACGCAGGGTTCTATACGCTTCCGCTGGTGGACTTTTGGGAGCTGACATGGTGATGAGCTCCTCCGCGCCGGTCTCCAGCAGTGGGACCATGCCGATGAACGGGAGGTCGAACTCCCTCGTAATGTCGTCGGGCGTGTGAATGGTGTCGTCGAGGGCCTCAAGCACGAGTGCCAGGGCGATCCCCGCTACAAGCCCGAGGAAGCCGGCGAACAGCAATCCGCGGCTGATGGACGGGCTAGTGGATGTGGCGCGTGTTGCGCGGTCAAGGATGTATGCCGAGCCGCCCTTGGCTTCCTCGGCAAGGCGCTTGCCCTCGAGTTGCTCAAGCACACGGGCGTGCGTCTTTTCGAGGAGTTGTCCGCGTGCTCTCAGTCGGTAGAGCATTGCCTGCTTGGCGGGGATTGTCTTAGCTTCCCGCTGCAGGTTGGTCTCAATGGCTTCGAGGGCTTTGACTCGTGCGCTCAGGTCCGCCCCGAGACCAATCAGTGCGTCGCGCTGCTTGGCAAGGACGGGTGTCCCGGCGCCGATGTCGCGGTAGGGGACCTCGATCGTCTCCGGCGCGGCCTCGATCTCACTATTGAGGGAAGACACGCGACTTTCCAGCTCCTGCACGGCCGGATGGGCATCCTGGTATCGGGTGCGCAGTTCGGCAAGCGCGACCTCGCTGGACACGAGCTGCCTGCGCAGCACCGTCGTGGTCGGATTGGGTATCCATTGCTTGCTTTTCTGCCCGGCCCGTGCCGAGGAGAGCATCTGATCGATGGTCCTCAACTGAGACTCCGTGGCGGCCAGATCAGCCACCGCGTTCATCTTGGCGGTGCGGTATTCGTTCATGGCCCTGACCATGACGTCCGCACCGGCGTCTTCAGAGTAGACCCCCATGCGGTTCTGGAATTCCATGAGTTCGCCCTGGAGCTCATCAAGCTGGGTTTCAGTCTGGGTGAGCTGTTTCTCGAGATACTCGCGGGCGCGGGTGTCCTGGGCTCGCTTGAAGTCAGTGTTGAAGATGAGGAACTGCTCTGCGGCCTCTTGGGCAAAGAGGATAGCCCGTCGCTCGAAGGGAGACTGGGCGTCGATACGAATGCGGTCAGGCGGGAGAGGCTTGGCTCTGAGCGCGGCCTGAACTTCGGCGGCATCGGCGAGGATGCGTTCGCCGGACCTCTTTTCAGCGAGGGAAGCGGCGACCTTGTCGGCGAGTTCGCCGCCCATGATGATGCTGGCTTGGGTCTCGAGGGCGATGCTGCCATTTTCCATGCCGGGATGCGGTGCCGTCAGCCAGACGACGCCCTCCGGGCGCTGGCGCACAAGGATGAGACTGGTGGCACGATAGGACTTGGGGTAGGAGACAGCATAAAGCCCGCCGATCAGCATCGCCGCTAGACCGACGAGTATGATGAACCACTTTCGCTTTCGCGCAATGCGGAAGTAGTCGCGCACGTCGAAACGGGGTGTGCTTTGTTGCATGCGGTATGTTCCCCGTACGGGCGCCCGATTACAGGGCATCAGGGGCGGGAGGCCCTGGGAGAATCTCTTCTTCCTAATCGGTTATACAGCGCAACAACTATAACACCGCCTGCGCGCGTGTGTCAATTCTCCGGCGCTTGCTCCGGGGTCTCAGAGGGGCGACGGACACATCACCGATGGGAAACAGGAACCGGGCCGGCCCACAGATAACACTGCGAAACCGGCCCGGTATATGGTGCGCGCGCGACAGCTCCGGAACCTGCCTCGGGCGTGGACGCAGCCCGCTTCGCGCCTCGAAGAGAGTTGCCTAGCCGACGCTGTAGAAGGCTCCCAGGCCCGGGTACTGGGAGATCGGGCCGAGGCTCTCTTCGATGCGGAGCAGCTCGTTGTACTTGGCGACGCGGTCCATGCGAGACGGCGCGCCGGTCTTGATCTGCCCGGCGTTGGTGCCGACGACGATGTGCGAGATCGTGGTGTCGTCGGTCTCCCCGCTCCGGTGCGAGACGACGGCGGTCATGCCGGCGCGCTTCGCCATCTCGATGGCGTCCAGCGTCTCCGTGAGGGAGCCGATCTGGTTCACCTTGATGAGGATCGAGTTGATGGACTTCTCCTCGATCGCGCGCTGCAGGTACTTGGTGTTCGTGACAGTGAGGTCGTCGCCCACGATCTGGACACGGTCGCCGATTTTCTCGCAGAGCTTGGGCCAGTTTTCCCAATCATTCTCATCGAGGCCGTCCTCGATGGAGATGATGGGGTACTTGCCGACGAGATTGTCGTAGAAGTCGATCATCTCGGCGGAATCGAGCTCTTTGCCCTCGCCCGCGAGGACATACTTGCCCTTGTCCGCGTCGAAGAAGGAACTGGCTGCGGGGTCCAGAGCGATGCGGATCTGCTCGCCGGGAGCGTATCCGGCCTTCTCAATGGCCTCGACAATGGCCTTCAGCGCGTCCTCGTTGGATTCGAGATTGGGGGCGAACCCGCCCTCGTCGCCAACGCCCGAGGCCAGTCCGCGGTCCTTGAGGACCTTGGCCAGAGAATGGAAGACCTCCGCGCCCCAGCGCAGGCACTCGGAGAAGCAGCAGGCACCGACGGGCATCACCATGAATTCCTGCAGGTCGACGTTGTTGGCAGCGTGCTCTCCCCCATTGATGATGTTCATCATCGGGACGGGGAGCGTCTTGCCATTGACCCCACCGATGTACTGATAGACGGGGAGCTCAAGGGCGTCGGCAGCGGCTTTCGCGACTGCGAGCGAGACGCCAAGAATGGCGTTTGCGCCGAGGTTGGACTTGTTCTCAGTGCCGTCGAGCTCAATCATGGTCTGGTCGATCGCGACCTGGTCGATTGCGTCCCAGCCCACCAGTTCGGGGGCTATCTTGTCGTTGACGTTCTCAACGGCCTTCAGCCGGCCCTTGCCACCAAAACGGTCATTATCGCCGTCAACGAGTTCAAGTGCCTCGCGCTCGCCGGTAGACGCCCCGGAGGGTACGCCCGCACGCCCGCGTGCGCCGCCCGTGAGTTCAACGTCTACTTCGACGGTCGGGTTTCCGCGCGAGTCGAGGATCTCCCGCGCCTGAATGCTCTCGATGTACGTCACATCAGCCACCCTCTCTCAACGAAAAATGCGTAAAGCAAGAAAAGGGGCACGGCAGACAGAGTCCACCGTGCCCCGGTACGCGCGGCACTGCTACTTCTGGCGGGGGGACTTGAGCTGCGCTTGTGCGGCCGCGAGACGCGCGATCGGCACACGTAGCGGCGAGCAGGACACGTAGTCGAGACCCACGTTGTGGCAGAACTCGACCGACTGGGGATCTCCGCCATGCTCGCCACAGATCCCGAGTTCGAGGTCCGGGTTCGTCTCTCGCCCGCGCGTGCAGGCCATCTCGACGAACACGCCGACGCCGGGGGCGTCGAGGGTCTCGAACGGGCTGATCTGGAAGACCCGCTTGTTGATGTAGTCGGCGAAGAACTTGCCTTCCACATCATCGCGCGAGAACCCAAAGGCGGTCTGGGTGAGGTCGTTGGTGCCGAAGCTGAAGAACTGAGCGGTGGTCGCGAGGGTATTCGCGACGGCACAGGCCCGCGGCAGCTCAATCATGGTGCCGATCATGTACTCGACCTCGACACCCTTCTTCTCCATGACCTCTTCGGCCACCCGGTGTGTGTACTCGAAGCAGATGTCGAGCTCTCCCTGGAGGCTGACCAAGGGGATCATGACCTCCGGGATCGGGTTGAAGCCCTTCTTCTTGAGGTCGCAAGCGGCCTCGAAGATGGCGCGTACCTGCATCTCGTAGATCTCGGGGAAGGTGACGCCGAGGCGGCAGCCACGGTGCCCGAGCATGGGGTTGGACTCTCCGAGAGCGACGGTCGCGTCCTTGATCTCCTTCGGCGTCTTCCCGGTCGCCTCGGCGACCTCGGCGACTGCTTCCTTCTCGTGCGGCAGGAACTCGTGCAGCGGCGGGTCAAGCAGGCGAATGATGACGGGCTTGCCGTCCATGGCCTTGAGGATCCCGCGGAAGTCCTTGCGCTGGTGCTTGAGAAGTTCCTTGTTCGCGATCTTGCCGCGCTCTTCCGCCGTGTCCGAAAGGATCATCTTGCGGAAGCTGAGGATGCGGTCCTCGCCGAAGAACATGTGCTCCGTGCGAGTGAGGCCGATGCCCTCAGCGCCGAGAGCGATGGCCAGCGCGCTGTCCTCAGGCGTGTCGGCGTTGGTGCGGACGCCCATGTGCCGGATCTCATCGGCCCAGGACAGGAAGCGAGTGAAGTACTGGTAGAGCGGATCGCTCTGAGCAGCCTTCTTGCCGCGAAGTCCCTGGATGATGACGGACTCGCCGAGGGCGACGTCGCCGAGCATGACCTCACCCGTGCCACCGTCGATCGAGACGAAATCGCCTTCCTTGACGACGGTGCCATCCGCGGCGGTGAACTGCTTCTTCTTGTAGTCGATCTCAATGTCGCCACAGCCAACGACGCAGGGCTTGCCCATCTGGCGCCCAACGACGGCAGCGTGAGAGGTCTTCCCACCGAAGGCGGTGAGGATACCCTCGGCAGCGGCCATCCCGCGAATGTCCTCGGGAGAGGTCTCGTGGCGGACGAGCAGGCAGCGCTCGCCCTTCTCAGCCATGGCTTCGGCGTCGGCGGCGAGGAAGACGACCTTGCCGGCGGCGGCGCCGGGGGATGCGTCAACACCCGTGACGAAGGCCTCGGGCTTCTGCTTCGGGTCGAACTGCGGGTGCAGGACCTGGTCGAGCTGATCGGGTGGCACGAGCATGACGGCCTCTTCTGCGGTGATGAGGCCTTCATCGTGCAGGTCCACAGCGATCTTCAGGGCAGCCGCAGCGGTCCGCTTGCCGTTGCGGGTCTGGAGCATGAACAGCTTGCCCTTCTCGATTGTGAACTCCATGTCCTGGACGTCTTTGTAGTACTTCTCGAGCCGGCCGCAAATGGCGACGAACTCGTCGAAGCAGCTCTTGTCGATGTCTTCGAGGTCGGAGATGGGCACAGGGGTGCGAGTGCCGGCCACGACGTCTTCGCCCTGCGCGTTCACGAGGTACTCGCCGTACAGGATCTTCTCACCGGTCGCGGGGTCGCGGGTGAAGGCGACGCCAGTGCCGGAATCGTCGCCCATGTTCCCGAAGACCATGGTCTGGACGTTGACGGCGGTGCCCCACTCGTGGGGGATCTTGTTGAGGTTGCGGTAGGCGATGGCACGGTCGTTGTCCCAGGACTGGAAGACGGCACGCACGCCCTCGAGCAACTGGTCCTCAGCCTTCGTGGGGAAGGCCTTGCCGATGTGGCTCTTGTAGACTTCCTTCTCGAGTTCGACGACTTGCTTGAGACCCTCGGCGGAGACATCAGTGTCCTCGGTGACGCCCTCCTGCTTCTTGACCTGGGCGAGGCAATCCTCGAAGTGCTCGCGGTCAACGCCCATGACGACGTCGCCGAACATCATGATGAAGCGGCGGTAGGCGTCCCAGACGAAGCGCTCGTTGCCGGTGAGCTCGATCATGCCGGCCGCGACCTCATCGTTCATCCCGAGGTTGAGGACGGTGTCCATCATGCCCGGCATGCTCTCGCGGGCGCCGGATCGGACGGAGACAAGCAGCGGATTGGTGGGGTCACCGAACTTCTTACCGGTCTCCTTCTCAAGCTTCTTGGTGCACTTGAGGATCTCGTCTTTGAGCCCTGCCGGGAACTTGTGCCCCGCCTTCATGAACTCGATGCACTGCTCGGTGGTCACGGTGAAGCCGGCGGGCACCGGCAGCCCCGCGGCGGTCATGATGCTGAGATTCGCGCCCTTGCCACCAAACAGGTACTTGAGCTGGCCACCCTCGGCCTCCAGCTTCTTCGCGAGCGCTTCGGCATCATCGCTGAACATGTACACGGGCTTATACTTCGCCATCTACGTTCCTCCCTCATCTGTTTGGGCACAGACCATCGGTCGATGGGTTTCGTGGCCCTTGGGTTCAAATGTCAAAATCAACCTTCTCGGTTGAGATGAGCCTAACGTATTTGTCCCGCTCAGCCTTAGGTACGGGGCGTTGCGGAACCTGCAATACTTCGTGCTGTGTGACCCTCATGCCGATCCGGACCGTGATGACGTCGGCGTCGCCTACCGCAGCGCTTGCTTTGGCAGGCTTGCCGTTGATCTCGACCAGCCCCTCATCGCAGGCCCGCTTGGCGACGGGGCGCCTGGCGATGATGCCGGTGCTTTTCAGGAACAGATCAAGTCTCACGTGTCGTCTCCGCCTTCGCTCGATCCCACAGCTCGTCCATCTCTTCGAGCGACATGTCTTCCAACTCTCGCCCGGCCTGCTTGGCGGCTTCTTCGACCTTGCGGAACCGATCGGAGAACCGCCCGCAGGCCATGCGCAACGCATCCTCGCTGTCGACATCGAGAAATCGCGCGACATTCACGAGCGCAAAGAGAACGTCGCCGAACTCGTCCGCGACGGCAGCGGCGTCTTCAGCCTGTCTCGCATCCGCCAGCTCGCGAAGCTCCTCGTCCACCTTTGCAAGAGGGCCGTCAATGTCGTCCCAGTCGAAGCCGACCTTCGAGGCCTTCTTCTGCAGGGCGGCGGCGCGCTTGAGAGCTGGTAGTGTGCCGGGGACTCCGTCGAGGGCCGAGACTCGTGCTGCGGACTCTTGCTCCTGGCGCTTCAGTATCTCCCAATTATGCACAACCTCGCGGCTGTCGTCCACCTCTACATTTCCGAAGACGTGGGGGTGTCTGAAGATGAGCTTCTCGTTGATGCGCTTGCAGACATCGCAGATGCTGAAGTCGCCGGCCTCTTCCGCAACGCGCGCATGGAAGACGACCTGGAGGAGGACGTCGCCGAGCTCGGCACACAGCTTCAACGCGTCCCCGCTGTCCACGGCTTCCAGTGCCTCATACGACTCTTCGAGCAAGTATGGCTTCAGGCTCTCGTGGGTCTGTTCGCGGTCCCACGGGCACCCCCCGGGCTCGCGAAGCCGTCCCATGATCGCCACCAGTTCGTCGAATTCCTTCATTCGCGGCCTCAATCCTGGCGCAACGTCGGGCGTCCGCGCGTGGCGGACGCCCGACGTTCAGTCTCGCGGTTGTGTCTGGCTGACGGTGCTACTCGGCGCCGGCGGGTGGGGCCTGGGCGCCACCAGCCGGCTGACCGGCGGGCGGTGTGGCCGGCCCACTCTGGGGTCCGCTCTCGCCGAAGGACGGCAGGTCAGCCTTCGGAGCAAACATCTCCTGAAGATCGGCGTACTTCGGATCAATGATCTTGACGGAGGCCTTCTCGCGCAGTTCCGTCAGCACCTGCTGAGGGTTCTTGGCGTTCTGAAGCTTGTACTGCTCCTCGATCTTCGCGCGGTCCGTCTTGAAGTCGGCCTCGCGCGCCGGAACGATCTTGTCGAGCTTGACCAGGTAGAAGCGGCCATCCACGTCGATGGGGTCGCTGACGGTACCGGGCTTAAGCGCGATGACGACGTCCTTGATCTGGGCGGGGTAGATCTGCTCGCGGGCAAGGGGAGGAACCTGGCCGCCGCGCTCGCGGGTCATCGGCGAGATGCTGTGCTGCTTGGCCAGCTTGGCGAAGTCGGCGTCCGGCTTCTTCAGGGCTTCAGCCACTTGCTTGGCCTCGTCCTCGGTGGAGACGACGATCTCGCTATAGTTGATCTGCTCCGGCTGACCGAACTTGTCCTTGTATTGCTCGAAGAAACCCGTCAGGTTCGCGTCGGTGACTTCGACATCTTTGGTGCACAGCCCCTGGACCTTGAGGTCCATCTCGACACTCTCGAGGAGATCCTGCTCGGTCATCCCGCGGGAGCTGAGGGTCCGAGCAAAGGCCTCGGGGGACTCGAACTGACCCTTGATCTCGCTGATGCGCTTCTCGACTTCCTTGGGGTCCGTGGACAGCCCAGCCTCAGCGAACGCGTCTTCCAGGAGCAGCTTGCTGATCATACCCAACAGGGCGTTCCGGCCCTGGTCTTCTTCCAGCTTCTCAAGAAACTCAGCGCGGGTGATTTTGTGCTCGCCTACCTGCGCAATCGGTTGCTTGCCGCAGCCGACGAGGCCGGCACCCAGCATCACCAGCAGTGAGGTCATTACAGCCAAGCCGACACAGTTTCGCAACAACAAGAACAGCTCCTTTCGACTGACACATGGCCGGAAAAACAGCGTCGCGAATTATAGCACAGCGCAACCCCATATACAAACAAAACTTCCCCACTTGCCGTAGGTCCGCGATTCTGCCAGGGCCAGCGGTTCTGCGAAAATGTCACCCATGGGAAACCAGCAGACATTGAGCGTGCAGGACCAGCAGACGCCGCAAACCATCCCACTGTTTGACGCCATGCATGTTACCGCGCAAGAAAACGCCAAAGCTCTCCTGCAAGACTACATTGCCTCCGGGGAATCACTTTAGGATGAAGCCGAGGAAGAAGGGCACGCCACGGCGGGATGCCTTGTGGCCCCCGTGCTTGGCGATGGCGGTCTTCAGCACCCACGCCACTAGAAGGGGCATCCAGGCGTGATTCATCTGGATATTGCCGGAGATGGCGTATCCCAACGGGTGGAAGGGCCAGTTCACGTAGCGCATCCGCATAGTCTGCAGGAACAACGCGACGGCGAGGCCCACAAGCATCGCGGGGATCGCGGTCCACTGCGGTCCCTCCGGGGCTTTCAGCCAGCGGTCCATGGTGCGTAGCGGCCACAGGTTGAAGCGCCCGCCCTTTGCCAGGGCGCCGACCCCGTAGTAGATATGCAGGAAAGCCCAGAAGGCTGCGATCGGCCCGAGCACTGAGGCCAGCGTCAGCGCGCCCACAACACCCCGGTTCGTGCCTCCCGTCTCCTCTTGCAGCTTCATGGCCTCCATCTGGTGTGGCATCGGGTGACTGCGGAAGATGCTGCTGTACCACGACTGCGTGGACATGCCCACCAGGTCCCCGGTGCTGAAAGCCCTGGTGCCGAACAGTGAGGACAGGATGACGTCGGGCCCGGTGAAGTGCAGGTCATGCACCGGGCTGCCGAACTGCACTCGCACGCGCGTGATGGCCACCCCGAGGACATAGTAGATCCCGAACACGCCCAGAGTCGTTGCGACGGTCATCCCCATCGCAACGCTGAACCATGTGAGAATCCCCAGGCCGATCGCCAGACCGGCCACAGCCGTCCGGTAGCGCACGGGCTCGTCGTCGTCACGCGCTCCCGATGATCTGCCGATGATCGTGGCCCATACGCCGCGGAAGTGGTCGCGCCCCAGCCAGATGCCATAGAACGCAAACAGCATATACGCGCCGAAGCCCTGATGGTTGGCGAAGGGAAAGCCCCGGATTTGGTCCAGCCCGAAGGCCGCGCTCGCGACGAGCTCCGCCTTCCAGAACAGGTAGAAGAACCAGGAGGAAAACAGGAAATCACTGGGCATCATGTAGCCCATCCCGATCAGGAACGGGTAGAAGGACCGGGGCATCCAGCCCACTGCGCTCCAGGGACGGGCCTTGATGTACCGGCCCAGGTCATGCTCGAACAGCGGGATCATCGGCATCGCCGGGTAGTAGAACGCGATGGCGTTCCAGACTTCCACCGAAGCGGCCAACCCAAAGCCGAGCCAGAACAATCTGTCCCGGAACAGGCGCGGCTGTGGGGCGGATATCTCCAGCGGCAGCGCCACGAGAGGGCAGCTCAGATGCTCCCCATCCAGCCAGCGCTTCCGCAGCAGGACGTTGATGCACATCATGACCAGCAGAAGCGCCGCGATGAACACTGTCCACATGGCCACCGGGCCCAGCCACGCGAGCACTACTTGCGGGTCGTAGAAGCTTGCGCCACCCTCGTAGTACCCACGGATGATCCCGTGATCCCGCACGGTCAGCCACGTGGGCAGGTGTGGGTTGAGGACCTCGTCCCACTTGTTCTCCGGCCCGGCAGCCCAGAAGGAGTACGAGAACAGTGGCATCAGCGTCTGGATGAAATCGATGCCACTCACGCCTGTGCTCACGCAGACCATCGAGTACACGATGAGCAACTCCGCCTGGCGCAGCGCGAGCCCGACAGACACGCGACGCAGGATCCGGTTGGCCGCATGCAACACGAGCAGGATGAAGATGGCATTGAAGAACAGGGAGAACACCGTCGGGAAAGCGGTCTGGCGATTGCGCTCCATCTGCGCAATCCAGTAGGCATTGAGAGGGATGAGAGCGAGGCCGATCAGCAGCGCACGACGTGTCACTCCGGCGCGCATGCCGAGGGGTGCTCCTGAGGCCGCGTTCATGTCTGCGGAGAAGTTTGCCATATATTGCTGCTCAGAGCGGCTGCCGGTGCCGGGATGTTACGCAGCATAGTTCGGTCCGGGAGTTGGATTGCCCTCCCCCGCGAGGGGAAACAAACAGGTTGGCTCCTGCGCGATGGCGAAACGAAGCCCACCGTTCAAGGGGGGCATGGTCACCACTTGCGCCGCCGCGTGCGATACGCGAGTAATCAGCGCCGCACCCGGTTGCGGATTCTCCACCCGTGTCGCGGCCTGACGCCGTCCCGATCAGTTTTCCAGATGTGTTGGAGGAGATCTGCCCCGGACGTCGAATACACAACTATCACGCACTAATCACACGTTGATTGGGTGAGATAGCATGCAACGCAAAGGCTTCACACTTATCGAGTTGTTGGTGGTTATCGCGATTATCGCGATCCTGGCCGCAATCCTGTTCCCGGTATTCGCCAGGGCCCGCGAGAAAGCGCGTCAAACCAGTTGTCTGAGCAATGTCAAGCAGCTAGTGTTGGGGGCGCAGATGTACAGCCAGGACTATGACGAAGAGGTCATGCCCTGCTATGTGGTAGGCACCGGGTACTGGAACAACCTGATCGAGCCCTACGTGAAGAACACCCAGATCTTCCGGTGTCCGAGCAATCAAACCGCGTACAGCGGATACGGCCACAACCACTGCAACCTGGGCTATCGAAGCTCAATATCTCTGGGCAAGATCGCCTATCCGGCCGAGACAATCCTCCTGTGCGATACTGGGCTGATAACCAACCCGAACGATCCACCCGGCGCGTGGCGGGAGGACGGCTCCGGCGCGTGGTATGGCCGCTGGCCCAATAACGGCACGTGGTATGTTTCAGATCCCCGTCGTGCGGTCCCGCGACACAACGGCGTGTGCAACACGGGGTTCCTGGACGGCCACGCCAAGGCAATGCAGATGGACGCTCTCGTCAGCCAGACCCACGGACAGCCCGGCTGCCTGTGGGACATCTACTAGAGAGCCCACGCAGTTCGTCAGCAGTCCTCTCGACGCCCTATGAGGCGTGCGAGGGAACCTGAATGCCCACGCCGGGATGGGGCTTGCGCAACCCTCACGCTCCATTCCGGCGATGTGGGCGTCTGTGTTCCCGCCAACCGAGGTCTGCGCAGTTCTCCCCCACCAGTCCCCACACATATCCACACAGACACGATCCCAGCCTCGTCGGTGAGTTCCAGGCATACCGGCGGGCCGAGCCATATCCGCGCCTGCGGAGGAGTCGATCAGGGGGCGACGGTGATCCGCAGTCCGTCGTACGCCATGCGCAGGCCCAAATCACGGGCCACGGGTGCGGCCTGCGCGTAGTCAACGGATATCAGGTGGGTGATGTAGCAGGGAGCGGAGGCCTCCGCAAGTCCTCGCTTCTTGATCTCAGCCATGAACTCGCACACCATCGTGTAGTTCATGTGCCCCGATTTCGTGGGATCGACCTCCCCGTCGAGGTACGTGCAGTCAGTGATGAGCGCGTCGATGCAGTGGCCCGCCAGGGCTGCGAAGCCTTCTTCCTTCGGAGCCGCCGCGTCCACGGCGTAGAGTATCTCCTTGCCATGAAACTCGAGGAGGAAGTGGACAGGGGTCGGAGCCGTCCAGTGGCTCGAAGGGAGCACGGTCGCGGCCACGCCGTCCGCCAGCGCAATCCGGTCACCGACGCTCACCTTGGTCACCTTGAGGAACTCCGCCGCGCCGGCCTCCTCGACCGCCTCCTGCAGCGCCGCGAACACCGTCTGGGACGCGTAGGCGTGGGTCTGCCGATTGAATTGCTCCCAGCGATCACGCGCAAAGCTCAGGATCGTCGGCGCGTCGAAGTGATCGAAGTGGCTGTGGGTGAATAGGACATTGTCGATGCGCTCCTCCGACACTCCCCAGTGACGCATCTTGTCCCGAGCATCCTGCGCGAAGTCGATGACCGTGTTCGGCGGCACGTAGAGCATGCTGTACCCGAAGATGCACTTGCTCTCGCCAGGCGCGTACTCCACGTACTCCGTGCCGGCCTTAGTACCGAGAAACTGCAGGAAGGAAGACGCAATTGGGCCGCTCGCATCGGCCGCGCTGCCGGTCTGCCGATCGGTAGGTTCATCGCCCAGCGCACAGGAAGCCACGAGCATGGCACACACCGCCGTTGTCGCGAAGGTAGCGAGGATCGTCCTGGGTCTCATCCGTCGGTTCATGGCATAGGCCCCCGGAACGACGAATCTGGACCGCGGTCAACACATCTGACAGGTCTTCCCCACCGCCCTCTGCCGACCAGCGCATTATAGTCGGCGGCAACTAATGAGGCAATCGTCATGACGGGCAGGCGGATTGCCCTCGCGCGCGGAACCATGGGTTACCGGCCACGCGTTCCTGGGTGACGGCCGGCGTTCCGCACCATGGAGGCAACGCTATGCTTCGCCGCGCCGTCGTCCTTGCAGTCTACCTATCATGCTGGGGGTGCGCTATGCACTGCGCCGTCGCAGGAGACGAGATTCTCATCACGGACCTCGCCAGACTGGTCGATGCCGACAGTCTCAGTGACACAGAACTGGATTCCTGGCGAGCGCTCCCATACGTGGCCGAGCGTTTCGCGGGAGTCATGCTGGGAGACGGCGGAGGCAGAGATCTCCCACCAATCACACTGCGGCTTGACGTGCAAGGGATCTACCGCATCCACCTGGGAGTGTACGGGGGATGGGGTTACCCGATCCTGAAGCTGCGTTTGAGTGGCGACGACGCCACCGACACAGTCGAAGTCCCCGAGGAACTGCGCACGGAGACCATCCACGACAGCTCGACGATTATCTACGAGACCACATGGAAGGATGCGGACCTCACCGGGCAAAGCATCGTCCTGGAGGCCGCCAGTGACGCCGGGGAATTCCCTACCGCCCTGGCCTATATCCGCCTGGAGCCCATCGACAAGGTCGGCGGCGAGCCACTCTCAGCGCCTGAGGCGCCTGTGAAAGAAGCGTCCGACCCCGAGCGCGACCTGGACCCCGCGAAGACGGTGAAGTTCCCCCTGGCGATCACTGAGGACGGGCACGGCATCTTCGGCGAGACCCTTCACTCTCGTCCCGAGGATCTGCTCGAACCCTTCAAGGGGATTCCCGACGGTAGTTGCCTGCGTATGCTGCTGTGGGGCAACGGGGAAGCCGATATCTGCAACTACCCAACCCGCGTCGGCAACGAACGCCGGCCCAGCGGCTTCAGGGATGACTGGTACAAGATCTGGAACCAGAACGCGGAGAGCTGGACGACGGACGGCTGGGACAGCCTGCGGATGGTCACCGACTACGCCAAGACGAGGGGATGGGAGCTGCAGGTCTACATCCGCATGGAGGCCTTCTTCTCGCCCTTCCCCTTTGACAGGATGGTGCGCTCCGACTTCTTTGACGCCCACCCGGAGTACCATTGCCTGGACCGTCACGGGCAACGCATCGGGCGCCTGAGCTACGCCTACCCGGAAGTGCAGGATCACATGCTGGAGTTGGTGAAGGAGATCGCCGCCTATGATCCGGCAGGCATCTGCTTCTGCTTCATCCGCGGCGTCCCCATGGTCCAGTACGAGCCGATCATGGTCGAGGGATTCGAGGCCAAGTATGGCGTAGACCCCCGGCAGCTCAGTGAGACGGACGAGCGCTGGTTGGACTATCAGGGGGAGGTGCTGACTTCGTTCATGAGGCGGGCCAAGGACGTCCTGAAGCCGAATCAGCGCCTCTCAGCGATCGTCCCCGCCAACAGACTCGACTGCGAGAAGTGGGGCCTCGACATCGCTGCGTGGCTGGAGGCCGGCGTCATTGACGACCTGTTCCCCACCGGGCAGATCTTCAGCAAGCGCGACGTGCATCTCGACGGTCCCGAGAACCTGGACTTTGACTGGTTCAACCATCTAGCGGGCCGCCGGCGGATACGCCTCTTCCCCATGCTCTACCCGTGGGATAAGTTCCACCGCGACTACGAGAGTTGGCGTGATGACGTTGCTTCATTCCTCACTCGTGGGGCCGACGGGTACGCAGTGTGGGACGCCCGGAGGATCGTCCCCAGAATCGGCGACATCGGGTACGAGGGGCAAGCGGAAGCCGAACTGCTGGAGCGGCCCGCTCCCTTGCACCCCAAGAAACTGAGGCTCAAGAGCCTCCAGGGCGTCCGAATGGATAGATACCACCACTTCGAGGTCATCTGAAGAGCGGAACCGGGCCGTATCGCGAGGGCCTCGGCCCACACCAGACTAACAGGGAGCACTTACATGAACGTGTTGGGCAGCAGACAAGCTCTGCGGATTTGCGCCGCACCGGCAATACTGATTCTTCTCTGCATCGGCCAGGGGGCCGCACAAGTGGCGAACCACGCTGAGGCATTGGAGCAGTACCGCGCCGAGAGGTCCAAGGCAGCGCACCGCGCGCGGCGCATCATCTTCAACAACGACGGCGACGACCATCTCCTGGGAGGCGACGCGTCTCTCGAAGCCTTCTTTGCGAAGCGGACCACCCCGCTGTTGGGCTCTCAGGTTGATACCATCTTTTACTGCACGTCGCGTCCCTTCGGGATGTTCATCCACAATACGAAGGTCGGCGACGTCTTGACTGACAAGACCGCTTTCGCGCCTGATCGCAACAACATCGTCAGCGACTTGATCGCCCAGGGCACCGATCCCCTGAGCGCAATGGTGGACTACTGCCGGACGAACGACCTGGAGATCTTCTGGTCCATGCGGATGAACGACACCCACGACGCGGGCCACCCGCCGGGTACTCCCCAGTTCTACTGGTCCTCCTTCAAGCAGGAGCACCCCGAGTACCTGTTCGGCACGCGGAGCAAGCGCCCGGCATTCGGCAGTTGGTCGGCGGTCGACTACGCGGAGCCGGTGGTGCGGGACTTCCTGTTCGACGTCTTCCAGGAAATCTGCCGCAACTACGACGTGGACGGCATCGAGCTCGACTTTTACCGCCACCTGGTCCTGTTCCGGACTGTCGCCAACGGCGGCATCGCCACTCCCGAGGAACGGGACATGATGACCGCACTGCTGCGGCGGGTGCGTGAGATGACGGAGGCTGAGGGTGTACGCTGCGGCCGCCCAATTCTCATTGCGGTGCGAGCCCCGGACTCTGTCGAGTACTGCCGCGGGATGGGCATAGACATCGAGCAGTGGATGGACGAGGGCCTGATCGACATGCTGGTTGCGGGCGGCGATTTCCGCCTGAACCCGTGGGAGGTCAGCACTGCTCTGGGCAGGCGGTATGACATCCCCGTATACGCTGACCTTGATCCCTCAATCCCGTACAATCTGGCTTCTCCCTTCGGCCGGAACTCCCTCGAGGCATCACGCGGCAGGGCGATGGACGCGTGGCGCGCCGGCTGTGCGGGCATGTACATGTTCAACCACTTCAATCCCCGGGACCCGCTCTGGTGGGAGCTTGGCGACCCGGAGTCCCTTCGGCGCTCGGACAAGCTGTACTTCGTGAACGTCACCGGATCGTCCGGCTACCTGCACGCGGGACGTTCCCTCCCGGGCGGCGACAAGCACGTGACGCTGCCGAGATTGCACCCGCGGACACCCGCTCACCTGGTCCCCGGCAAGCCACTGACGACTTCGATGTACGTGGGCGAGGACATCGCCGGCGCGGCGCAAGAGGGGCTTGAAGCCACAGTGACATGCCACCTGTCCGCGAGCGTTGCGATGCCCCCCGAGGTGACTCTCAACGACACCGTACTAACCGGCGGGGAGAAGCAGGGCAACTGGTTCGAGTACGCTGTGAGCCCCGAACTGGTCCGCCCGGGCGCCAACGCATTCCAGGTTTCGATGCCCGAGGCCACGGAGCCGGCGTCGTACTGGGACGTCGACTACAAGTGCGATGAGGAGCCTCCGATTACTGGGACGTCGACTACAAGTGCGATGAGGAGCCTCCGATGCCGTGGACGCCCGGGCGTTCACACGGAAACACGGAGGCCAAGGTACAGGATGGCGCGCTTCTCATCGCCGACCGGGGAGCCGAGCCCGGGTCGTACCTGTACTACACACACCCGTTGAGCGTTGAGCCCACGGTCAAGACGGTGATCGAGGCCAAAGCGCGTGTCGTGGCGGGGAGGAGCACCATCATCGTCGCGAACGGCATGGCGGAGGAGGAGGTCAGGCTCTACGCGGACAGGATCGGCGCCTACCACGCGGACCTCTGGCACAAGATGGACACGACCGATGGCTTCCACCTGTACCGGGTTGAGCTTGAGGGCAGCGACATCAAGGTCTTCGTCGACGGGGAACTGAAGATCGACGGCGCCGGGAGATACACGCACCCCGCCTACGCAGGCCGAACGTCGCTGTACTTCGGCGCGAGCAGCAGTCCGACCACCGGCGAGGCGTTCTGGGAGTTCGTCCGGTTCCACACCGGCACGGCGTCGCTGTACGACATCGTTCTGAAGGTGGACTATAGCGACCCCAATGCGCCCGTAGAATGAGGCCCGGCCGGGCAAGAAGGGTCACTCGCCGGAGATGAAGCGAACGAGACCGAACGCTAACGCAAGCAGGCCGGTCACAACGCACAGCACTGAAAGGAACGATTGCTGACTCGGCGAGAAAACAGTGGTGGAGTGGATCTTGTAAGCCTTCAAGGCCCGCATGGCAGTCTGGAACTCGGTGCTGGCGCCCGAGTCGCCGCTCCCCTGCTTCGCCATGCCGTAGAACCGCCGGCGAGCGGCCGAGAGGTCTTCGTAGAGGCGGTAGCCGGCGGTCATATCCGGATTGGGCAGGGCGAAGGAGAACACCTTGACGCGGTTACCGTGGGCCTCCAGGCCCTGCAGGGCCTTGCCCAGGTCGCGTACGACCATGTCTGCCTGAACCTGTCGTCGAGCCTGGTTCACACTGCCCTTGACGCTCCAGTCAGTGATCCAGCCCGACCCAACCGCCAAGATCACGATCGACGGCACGAATACGAGCGCGAACAGCCACCAGAACTTGCGCACTGTTGACCCCTCCTGTGACAGCCGTGGCGATCGTGAGGCATGTTCTCGCGCCGGGCGTTCAGGCCGAGGGCTGCGTCGGATCGCTCAGGTCTGTGTCTTCGACACCGACGAACCCAATCGCATTATGTGGAACGGAAGTTTGCATGTCAAGTCTGCGCCTGTCTCTCAGGCGGGAGGACATCATGCCGAAACTCACAATCGCCAAGCTGTTCCCCGTTGCCCTCGCGATAGCCTGCCGGCTTCCCAGTCTCGCGACCGCCCAGGGCTACGTGCTGTTCCCTCGCACTCACGGGCCCGAGCGCGGCTACCAGTCGTGCCTGATCGACAGTGTCCAGGTCGCCGACTTCGAGATGACCTGCCGCCTGAGGCGCTCGTCGGCAATCACCCACTATGGGCTGGTCTTCCGCTACCAGGACACCGAGAATCTGTACCGGCTCGTGCTGCGAACCGGCCAGCGTGACTTCCGCGTCGAGAAGGTCATCAAGGGGCAGTCGGACTACGCCGGCACTCCGCATATCCGCTTCGAATCAGTCACCGATCGGTGGTACCGCATCCGTCTGCAGGCCATCGGCGAACAGGTCCGAGTGTGGATCGACGACGCCCTCGTCTACGACCGGGACGGTTTCGGTGAGCTTGGTTCAGGCAAGGTCGGCGTTACCGTGCACGATGCCGCGCGAGCTGAGTTCGACGATGTGGCCGTGCGATCCGTAACGGACGACCCGATGACCTTCAGTGACAGCTTCGATGAGCCGGAACTGAGCGGGTGGACGCCCGCGGGGCTTCCCGGCGTCGAAGGAGTGTGGGATGTGCAGCGCGAGATCGACCGCATTCCGCCGCGAACTGAGTTCGAGTTGCTCTCAGAGTTCCAGGCTGGACCGGCAGCGGGCGAGAATCGCTCAATGTTCGAGTTCCCCTCGCTGGTCCGGCTCG
>JALGSS010000906.1 GCA_029821745.1 Candidatus Zipacnadia bacterium | reverse complement strand
TCGTGTACAGTCTTCCCCCTCACTCGAAGGGCTCCCTCCTCCGCAGTCAGGCCAAGTGAAGGGCAACCATCGCTCGATGCCGAAGTTTGGTTCAGCGATACCAGCGGCTGTGGTCTGAACGCGCATTCATGGATCCAGCGGGAGGACCTGAATATGCACACATCTACCTCTACCCACTTCCTCTGGGCAAGCTGCCTGCTGTGCCTTTGCATGACCAGTTGCGCCGGCCAGCGGCATCCCGTGCCGAAGGAGCACCCGCGCCTTCTTGGCTCGCGGGAGCATCTCCAGGAGTTGGCCAAGGAGCGCCCCGAAGCCTACACGCGGGTCGTGGCCGTTGCCCGCGAAAGGGATGCCGACGCGCACTCGAAGATCATCTCCATGGCCCTGGTCAGCGCAATCGAGCAGGATGCCGAACTGGCCGGCAAAACCGTTGAGCGCGCCATGCGCATCGTCAACGGCCCGATCCGCAAGGGACATGTGACCTTTGGCCATGATCTGGCGCTGACAGCCATCGCGTACGACCTATGCCACGAGGCGTGGACTGAGTCCGAGCGGGCGGCGTTCCAGAAATACATGAACGCCACCGTGGACGCGAACGTGAAGTCCGAGACCCACGTATTCCACAACGCGTGGTATGGCTACAAGCACTGGGGCATCGGGCTGGCCTGCTATGCGAGTTACTATGAGAATCCCCGCGCGCCGGAGATCCTGCAGACCACCTACGACGACTACTACGAACGCGCCGCGCCGGCCTTGGAGTTGGCGGGGGATGGTGGCGGATGGGCGGAGGGCTACTACATCCACTACTGGTCGTATGAGTGGCTGTTCTTCTGCGAGGTCGCCCGGCATTGCGAGGGTCTGGACCTGTACGAAGCGGCGCCGGGTTTCTACCGTAACCGGGCCATCGCGAGCGCCTTCGAGATGTACCCGGGGATCCGCATCTATGGCTCGCGTCGTCCGATCCCGATGGGCGATGGCGGCGGAATCACATTCGGCGGCGACCGAGACAAGGCGCTCTCGGCCCGGCGCATCCTCGTGAACTGGTACCGGGACGACCCCGCGCACCAGTATGTCCACGCCTTCAACGAAACAACGCCGCGTTCCGGTGTGGGCAACTACGCCTACAAGGACTTCCTGTGGCGCGATACCACGGTTCCGAAGCGCGATCTGAACGAGTTCAAGCTGTCACATGTCAGCCCGGGGCCCGGGTATGTCTATGCGCGAAGCGACTGGAGCGAGGACGCCACCCATTTCTTCTTCAAGTGCGGCGACCGCTTCACCGCCCACCAGCACCTCGATGTCGGGCATTTCATGATCTACAAGCACGAGGACCTGGCGAGTGACGGTGGGTACTACTATGACTGGACGTCGCCCCACATCGTGGACTACATGGTCCGCTCGATCGCACACAGCACGATCCTGGTGCGAGACCCCGATGAGAAGTGGCCCAAGATCCGCGGAGCCGTGACCGAAGGCAACGATGGAGGCCAGGCGTTTCCATGGCCACACCACAACGGCGCGGTGGCCGATGTGGATGGGTGGCTCAAGGGCAAGAAGATGTACGACATCGGCGACCTGACGGCCTTCGCCGACGGGGGCTCGTACGTGTACCTGTCAGGAGATTGCACGAGAGCATACTCGCCGAAGAAGATGAAGCAGTGGGTACGGCAGATCGTCTATATCCGACCGGGGACCTTCGTCATCTTCGACCGAGTGGCGTCCACGGACCCGAGCTTCCGGAAGACGTGGCAACTGCAGGCGGCGAAGCCTGCCGAGGAGCGCGAGACACATCTCGTGGTGACCAACGGCAAGGGACGGCTGTTCGTGCAGACGCTCCTGCCGGAACAAGCCTTGGTCAAGACCCTCTCCGGAGACGAGCTATACAACTACGATGGGCGCGATCTGTCGCCGCTACGCCGGCCGCCGGGCCCGGTCCCCGAGTGCCGCATCCAGGTCTCGCCACCAGCGCCCGCGACGGTGGACCACTTCCTGCATGTGCTCACGGCCACCAGTTCGGACACGGACGAGGTCCCGACAGCCACGATCAAACAGTCCGGGGACACAACGACGCTCACCGTCGGGGAAGTCACGATTGGCTTCCGCAACGACGCCTCGGGTGGCAGTATGTCCGTAGACGGCCAGACCGAGGACCTGCCGCAGGAGATCGTCCAGACGCCGGTGACGAGAGCCGCAGTGGTCGACTAACCGTGCATCTGGGACTGTCTTCCGGGCTGAACTTGCGGAAGACCTCGCGTGTGGCCGGGTCCTTGAGCACATCATTGAGCGAGCACACCTGCACGCATCGCACGCCGCCGTCCCAGATTGCGCACAGTTCCCGCTCAATCCGCTCCGGGGCCTTCACCGGATACTTCCCGGGCTTCACGTAGATGCCGATCAACGCCGCGCCCTCCACATCGGGCCAGTACTTCCTCGCGTCGACAGCAATCGTGCGGCTGTACGCTCGAATCTTCTCCTCCGACCAGAAGGGCTCGAAGAACCAGGCCCCCGTCTGCCCGCAGGTGTCCCAATTCAGCCGATTGCCGTACAGGGGCTCCGGCAGATACACGGGGTACACGTGCCCTGTGACCTGCACGGCCGGCTTGATCTTTCTCGCGTAGTCCGCAAGGTCGTTGCAGATACCCACGAGCGTCTCAAGTGAGAACTGCTCCTCGGCTTGCGCCTCGGTCAGGTCCGGATGCGCCGCGCGGAACTCGGCAAGTCGCGCCATCGAGTGAGGG
>JALGSS010000905.1 GCA_029821745.1 Candidatus Zipacnadia bacterium | reverse complement strand
GGGCCCGTGCACAACGGGCTTCCGCCCGTTGCTATAGGCGGCCGCCCCGCTGGGGCTTGAAGGCAAACGACAGACACCAACACCCCCGCAGGCTGAAGACCTGCGGCTACGACGGCATACGACACGGTTCATGAATGTTTCCCTAGGGCAGGCTGGTGGCCCGGGGCGCTCGGGAGCCACCTTCACTCGTCCCCGTAGGTCGCCAGCACCTTCTCCCGCACGCGGTCGAAACGGGCTTCCTCTTCGTCGACGAACTGATTGACGAGAGCCAGCTTCGCTTGGTACTCGTCCTCGGTGGCCCCAAGACGCGCGAACAGCTCCGAATCGCCGTGGCGGATGATCTCATCCATCGCCTCGTCGTAGCTGAACGCGAGGCGGTGCCCTTGGCCGGTGCTCTCATACGCGGCCACGACCCGGCGCTGCATCGGCGGCACCACTTTGACAAGCAGCAGAAGGTCCAGCATGCTGACATGATCCACCGGCACCTGAAGCGGGGGACTGGTCAGGATCTCCCGGGCCTCGTCGAGCTCGTCCGCGTGCAGGCAGGAGGCAATCCGGCGTCCCTGGGGCATGAGCGCGAAGAAGTCGCGCACCTGGCGACCCCAGATGTACCCGTACCAGTGACCCGACCCGATCTCGTGGGCGAGATAGCAGTTCGGACAGTTGTCATCCACGATAGCCGGGTCGGTCACCGTGACGATCTCCTCGTCAGGCGGCAGAAGCACCAGCAGATTCGCCAGCACCGTGCTCTTCCCGGCGCCGCTGGGTCCCGCGGCCGTCAGGAACGAGGCGCCATGGGCGATGGCCGTCCAGCAATGGGCGATGAGTTCGGGGCTCATCGTCCCCGCTTCGATCAGGTCAACGAAGCTGAGCGTTCGCCCGCCGCGCTGATTCAGGCCGTCGATCTCGCGGATGTTCTTATGCTGCAACTCGTTGAGTGGGCTCAACCGGGACCACCCCTGGGGTATTCGCAGGTTTGGCAGGAATCGAGTAGACTGTACGGATCATGGACCGCACTATTAACGCAATTCTCTTTGACCTGGACAATACCCTTTACGACGCCCGGGCCGGGCTGCAGGAAGTCGGGGACCGGAACATCACCGACTGGATCGTTGAGCGGCTTGGGATATCCCGCCCCGAGGCCGACGAGCTGCGCCTCCGCACGTGGCGCGAGTATGGCACCACCGCGAAGGGCCTGGAGGTGGAGTACGGGATCAATGGCCGGGAGCTGTACGAGGCGACGATCAGCAGCATCAACCCCGCCGAGGTGCTCGCCCCGTGGCCGGAGCTCGAGCAGATGCTAAGGCGACTGAGCGTCGACTGTCATGTCTTCACGAACTCCACCGCTGTGTACGCCCGCGGGGTTCTCGCCGCGCTGGGCATTGACCGATTCTTCGACCGCATCTTCGACATTGAGTACTGCGGCTGGGTCTGCAAGCCGAATGAGGACAGCTACCACAAGATCGTCGCCGAACTGGCCCTGCCGCCGGAGCGGATCGCCTTCGTCGAGGACAATCCAGGCAACCTGGTCCCTGCGAAGAAGATGGGGATGCTGACGGTGTGGCTGGACAATCGCGGTGACGGCGGAGACGACTGGGACCTGCACATCGAGAGCATCCTGGACCTCGCCGACGCCCTAGAGGCCGCTTGCTGACTGAACCGGCCTCATCCTCCGTGCGTCTGTGCTGCTAGTTTCACCTCACCGTCGAGGAGGGCCTGCCATGGTCGCACCCCGCTCAGCAGTGAGACTCGCCGCGGTATGCACCGTACTCATCGGCCTGCTCGTGAGCCTTGTCTGTGCACAGCCTCCCGCGACTATGAACCGCCGGCGCCCCATTCAGCGACCCCGGCGGCAGTTCCGGCCTCCGCCGGACCTGGAGTTGGTCCCGAATGTCGTCTATGGCACCGGCGGCGGGCGCGATCTGCACCTCAACATCCTCCGCCCGAAGCAGATTCCCGAAGAGCCCATGCCCGCCATCGTCTACATCCACGGGGGCGGCTGGCGAGGCGGCACCAACAACCCCGCGCCGAACGTGATCTACGCCCGCAATGGCTACTTCACTGCGGCGGTTGAGTACCGGCTGTCGGGGGAGGCGCAGTTCCCCGCGCAGATTGAGGACTGCAAGGCGGCGATCCGCTGGCTGCGGGCCAATGCAGAGCAGCTTCACATCGACCCGGACAGGATCGGCGTGTGGGGCGGCTCCGCCGGCGGGCATCTCGTGGCGTGAAGGAGTTGGAGGGGACGGGGGGCAACCCGGAGCAGTCCACGGCAGTGCAGTGCGTCCTGGACCTGTTCGGCCCATCAGACCTTCCGGCGATGGTCGACGCCCCAAGCAGCATTGACCGCCACTCGCCCAACTGCCCCGAGGCGCTGTTCCTGGGGGGCCGGATCGAGGACAAGCCCGAGGTCGCGAAGGCGGCCGGCCCGGTCACGTATGTCGACGGCAATGAGCCGCCCTTCCTGATCTTCCACGGCACGCGGGACATGACGGTGCCCTACAACCAGTCGGAGATCCTGTATGAAGCGCTGAGGAAGGTGGGCTGCGACGTCACCTTCGTGCCGGTCGAGGGCGCGGGACACGGCTTCAGGGGCGCGGGCATCACCCCATCGGTACGCGAAATCGACGCGATGAAGTTGGAGTTTTTCAACAAGCATCTGAAGGGGTCGCCGGACAGCGATTGACCGTGCCGGCCCCATTCTCGCGAGTGAATGGGGCCGGCGTTTTGCACGCCGTTCCCACGAATTTCGCCCCGAAACGCAGCTTTCTGCGGTTTTCTCTTGCCCTCACGTGCAAGTGGTGTTAATTACTATGCAAGCGCGGCTGAAGAGTCCTATCTGCTGCGCCCAAATGCTTTCTGCGGG
>JALGSS010000904.1 GCA_029821745.1 Candidatus Zipacnadia bacterium | reverse complement strand
CGGCTGAAGTCCACGTCCTTGACCATCTTCCCCTCGTCGTCGTACTCGGGGAACTTGATGCGGGTGTGGATGATATTGGCATAGTGGGCCTTGAGGTCTTCCGCCGCGGCGTCGGGGTAAATCTTGCTGGGCTGGTGGGTGAAGCTGTACCAGTTGCTCGTGTACGGGCGCGGTCCCTGGGGCAACTCCACCGGCAGGACCCGCAGCACCACGCGCAGGTTGCGCCGCAGTTCCGGCTGGAGCAGGGGCATCACCTTCATCCCGAGCACCCAGATCCCGGCGGGCATGTCATGGGTGTCCACGGTCATCCACACCACCCCGTTGCGCCCGCTGGGAATGGTCAGGTGATGGGCGGGATCGAGCATCGGGAGGGCATCCCTCAGCGCGCCGCCGCCTCGCAGTCCCACCTCGACCGCCTCGCGCAGGGCCAGGTGATCCCGGGCGGGCAGGCGCTGCATCCCATTAGGGGACAGCCAGTCGGTGGTGGTGCATTGGATTCGCAAGGGCTCGCGGGTGGCGTTCGCCATCCCCAGGGCATGGGTCACGTACTCCCCTTGCAGGGCGGAGACGGCGATCTCCTCGGGTTCCGTCACGTCCGCCGCGGGGAGGTCCGTGCTCTTCGGCAGTTGCCACGGGTTGAGCTCATAGATGACGAGGCCGCGCGCCCCAATGCCCAGGCGGCGAAGCTGGGCCTCGACTTCATTCGCAGCGTCCTCGAAGGCCCGCCAGTGCGCGTCGGACTTCAGCGCCGGGACCCGCCGCCGGAGTTCGGCGAGGCGGTCGGTCCAGAACACCAGGTCTTCCTTCACCGCCGCATCGTCCGCGGCTTCGCTTCTCTGCACGGCCTTCAGCAGGTCATCCAGCGTAGCCACACGCGCACTCGCCGAGGCGCCGTAGGTGCCGATGAGCAGCTTCCCGAAGGCTTCGCGGCGGTGGAAACCCGCACCCGTGGGGCTCCAGCAGTGCAAGAGCGTCCGACGCTCAGGTGTCCGGTATTCCCGGCAGACGTTCAGAGCCATGGAATGCCCGGCCTTGACTCCGCCGACGAGACCGAGTTCATCCAGCGGCACCGAGAGCTCCAGCGACCAGCCGGTCTCCGTGATCCGGACCGCGTGCTCCACGGAGTAGTTGAAGTCTTTCTCAGTCAGTGAGCCCGAGTTGTCCCAGAAGCTCCCTGTCGGCCCGAAGGCGAAGTGATAGTAGGCCGGCTTGTTGACGTCCGGGGCCAGGAACACTTCCACGCAATCGTGGGCGAACATCGTCGTGTCGTCCCGAGTCACCGGCGCCTCGGCCAGCGACTGCGGGTCGGGATGGCTCATCTCGAGAGCCAGATAGAGCCGCGCTCGATCGGTGACGGTGCGGAAGGACATCCCCGGTTCGGCGGGCTCCTTGCCGAGATTGTCGGTGAACTGGTCGTACGCGAAGGCACCCTCCCAGGCTGCCTCATCGACCGTGCCGTCGATCGTCGGGGCCGCCTTGACCACAGGGCAGACGGCCGAAGGAGCCGCCGCCACACTCACCGCCGCGAGCAGGCAAGCGGGGATGAATGCGGCGAGTTTCCAGGGAGTCATCCATGAACGTCGGGGACTCTGCACGATGGGTGGGGCCTCCTTGTGGTCACGGGAACACGTCCTGTCTGAGTCGCTACACCATGCGTTTCGCCGTGATCGGCGTGCAGACCTCGATGCCCGGCCCGGGCGGAAGAGGTGTCCGGACCGGCGTTTGCCGCCGGGCACTCAAGTACCCGGTTGAAAAGGCAAGCGTCCTGCGGACGCCTCAACGACGAGGGCTTGACGACGCACTGGTCCCGCGCTGCGGGACCAGTGGCACCCGTTCATGTGCATTCGCAGACCCGCGATCTACGGGTGGCACTGGTTACCACGCAGTGGAACCAGTGCTCGTGAATTGCCCACCCAACACGCCGCCGATGAGGCTGGCAGTGTGCCACCCTCTCATTTGGCTTCGCGGACTACGCTACGCTGCCTCACCGGGCCTGCGGCCCTGAGGGCCCGGCCGCTTAGTCGTCCCGCAGGATCAGCATCCGCAGCAACTGCACCGACGCCATCAGCGCCGCAGCCACGTAAGTCATCGCCGCCGCGTTGAGGACCGACTTGACGCCGCGTAGTTCATCGGCAGCCACCAGCCCCGTCTGCTCAAGCAGCACCGCAGCCCGTGAGGACGCGTTGAACTCCACCGGGAGCGTGACGAACGTGAACAGGACTGCGCCCGCGAAGATCCAGATCGCGACATTCTGCAGGACCGCCAGGTGGGCGAACAAGCCGACGATGAACAGTATCCAGGACAGTTGGCCGGCGGTCGCCGCCGGAACCAAGATGCTTCGCAGAGCCAGGGGGCCGTACCC
>JALGSS010000903.1 GCA_029821745.1 Candidatus Zipacnadia bacterium | reverse complement strand
GTCGATCCACATCTCCTCGCCCTTCCTCAACTGCCACTCTTCCCACGTCTCGATCCCCGACTGCTCCTTGTCCTTCCGGCACCGCGTGCATTTCTTGGCGTCCGTGGGCCCTTGCCAGCCCCAAAGCTCGATGTCGCAGTCAATGTAGTTCGGCTTGAGGGCCCGGGCAGCGTCAGCCACGCGCTTCAGTTCCCCTTCGTAGCACTCACCCCGGTATGACGGGCACACCTTCTTCCCTGTGGTCCCGTCCTCGAACTGCGCGAACATCTCCGGCCGGTTCCTGTTGCGACTGAGCATACGGTGCCATGTCGAGTCGATCATCTGCACCTTGTAGCCCTTGTCTCGAGCATCGTCGACGAAGTCGATGATCTCCTGCTTCGAAGGATCGAACCACGTGCTGGAGGGCGTCACGGTGTTGAGCCCGATCGCCTGGAAGGCCTCATGCCACTCGGGCCACGCCATCGCCATCGACAGGCCCGCCCAGGACAGAGTGCTCATCAGACGCTTCGGGATGACCGGCTGCGGGGGGATGTCAACAATCTCAATGGGCACCGTGACGGCGGGTGCCGAGTAGTCGCCCCATGTCAATCGGTAGGTCGCCGTGTGCCGAATCGGCTCAGGGCCGTCAAGCTTGAGGTACAGGCGCCCGAAGGTCTTCGAGGACACGCCCTTCGAGGACAGCTCCCACGTGTATCGCCTGAAGGGCGACCGAAGCAGCGCGGTCTTCGCCTCATCCCACGACACGCCGCCGATGCTACCGCCCACCACCTTCACGCTGTCGGGCAGGTCGATGGAGACGGTCATCGGCAGCTCTTTGTCCGCAGTCGCCGCCACGAGGCCGACCGGTAATGGCGCCACAATCTGCCGGGCTACATGCAGCACCGGCTTATGCAGGTACATCTGCGCACCGGTGACGGTGAAGTCGGTGACAGTCGCCTCGCCCTTGCGCTCCGGAACGACGGTGTGATGACCCTTGAATACATACATCTCATCGCTGCAGGTCAGGCCTGCGCCGTAGAAGCGGACCCCCACGAAGCGGCCCTGGGTGCGCAGGTTTTCGAATCGCAGGCGATGCACCCATGCCGTGCCTTCATTGCGTGGAATCCCATACTTCTCCCGGTCCCCCGGTGTCCATTTCGAGTACTCGGCGACCTTCACGTACGGCTTGTCAGGGCCATCGCTGACCATCACCTCGACCCAGCCGGGCATACAGATCCCGGCCTGGACGGACCCGCCGAGGAACCGGATCGCCACCTCATCAATCGGCTGGACCTCGCCCAGGTCGACCGCCAGATTGACCCTCCCTGGGTACGACCAACCGACCGCGAGACTCTCAAACCACATGTGCTGATCCTCGCGCGCCGTGAGCTTGCCGTCGGTGAGGTCCTGGCCGTCTGTGTCGCCCTTGGCGGTGAGACGATAGCTCGGCGCGGAACAGTACGTGACGGGGCGGTTGAGAGCGATGTTCTGCTCCGGATCGACGTCGCGGGGCTCCTGCGCCAGCCCGCAGCTTACGAGGATCGACGCGAGTAGAAGACACAATCCGAGCATCGGGATCACCTGTCTGCAGTGGGTTGGTGCGGCCGGGCAAGGCAGCCTGCTACCATGCGGGTCGGCTGGACGCGGGAGCGGGCGCCGGCGCCGGCTTTCCCTGGCGTCTCGCGGCGTCGGCGGCGATCCGTTTCATCCGCTCGATCGCCTGCGGAGACAACGTCACACCAGTCTCGGCCTGCACGCTCTGGATGCCCGCCAATATATCCTGGTAGCCCGTCGCGTTGGCGAGCACTCGAATCAGCGCGTTCTCAACCGCGAGCGTGAACGCAGGCTCGTGGCCCATGGCCTCCAGGCGCTGCGCGGCTTCGCTGCCTGTCCGGGCCGATGTGATGACAGTGATGACTTCCAGATGGCCCTCCTTCGGACCTCCAGGGATCATCGCGAGCCCGGCGGTCTGCATGGCCACGCACAGGATGGCGTAGTTCTCAACATTCTGGTACTGGGGCTTGCGGAGCTCCGTAATCATCAGTTGGAGGACTTGATCCCGGGCGATGCGCTCGGCGTCCTCGGCCTGAAGGACGGCCGCGCGGGCTTCGGAGGGAGAGAAGAGGGCCCCCGGTTTGCGCGCCTCCGTTCGAACAGGCCGGCGCGGGGCGGGACTCGCACGCTGCACCGTGGCCGCTCGCGCGACGGTCTGACGTTGCGGCTGCACGGTCGGAGTCGGCCGCGGAGCTGGTGGGCCGGCCTGGGGCGTGACCACGGGACGCTCTCTCGGCAGGAAAATGCCCAGCAGAATCGCGAGGATGGATACCACAATGACACCGCCCGCGATGCGCGGGGGCCATGGTGACGGCGGCGGCAACTGGGGCTCT
>JALGSS010000902.1 GCA_029821745.1 Candidatus Zipacnadia bacterium | reverse complement strand
TCATCGACGAGGGCCGCAGGAGTGGCACGACGGATTCCCGCTGGGCAACGGGGCCATCGGGGCGATGCTCTGGGGCGACGGAAACCCCTTGTGTCTCACCCTCGACAAGGCGGACCTGTGGGACCTGCGCAGCGATGATCGCTACCAGGAGCATCCCGACTTCAACTACGCCGGTCTGCAGCGGCTGATCGCGGAGGAGCAATTCGACGAGGCCTTCGAGATCTTCGAGGACCGCCAGTTGCGCGACAACCCTCTCGGGCCCACGAAGATCAGCATCGGACGCGCGGAATTGTGCCTCGGCGAGGCCGTGGACTATGAATGCACTCTGGAACTCGGCGCAGCCGGCGTTGCGGGCACTCTCCGGACGCAAGCGGGGGAGCACCAGCTTCTATGCTTCGTGCAGCGGGAGCGGAATGTCATCTGCCTGCGGGTGACATCACCTCCGGCGGAGGCCCGTTTGAGCCTGAAGCCCTTGGCGGAGATGAATGACTCGCTCACGGCACTGGGACACCCGGCTCCTTCGGTGGCGGACGACGGACCGGTGCGCATCTTGTGCCAGAGCATCCCCGACGGGCCGTGCTACGCCGTGGCCTGGAACCCCGTGGGCCCTGACTACTTCCTCGCCATCGAGAGCGCCGAGACCCTTGAGGACGCGCGGGATCGAGCCCTGAATGCGTGGCGCGCTGCCGATGACGCGGGCCTCGAGTGTCTGCACGAGGCGCACGTCCGAGCCTGGCGCGAGTTCTGGGATGCGTCGGCTGTCTACCTGCCCGAGGAGCGGATCGAGTTCCTGTGGTACTTCGGGCTCTACCTGCTGGCGTCGTCGGTGCGCCGGGGTGAACTCCCGCCGGGCTTGCAGGGCCTGTGGGCAATGGACGGTGTGCTGCCCCCGTGGCGCGGAGAGTACGCCGCCGACATGAACCTGCAGGAGACCTTCTGGCCCGCGCCGGCCTCGGGGCATCTAGACCTGCTGGATAGCTGGTGTGATCTCATGCGTGACTGCCTCCCACAGGCGCGGGAGTTCACTCGGCGCTTCTTCGGCACAGAGGGGACATTCTGGCCCTGCAGCTTCGCGCCTCGTCTTGCCCACATCCGGTGCTGGTACACTGTGATGTACGGTTGGAGCCACTCCGGCTGGCTTGCGTGGCTGGTGTGGCTGCGCTGGCGCTACAGCATGGACCGCGAGTGGCTGGTGCACACCGGGTACCCCCTCGTCTCCGAGGTCTTCCGCTTCTACCGCGCCAACCTGCGGCGAGATGATGATGGCAGTCTCCACGTGCCTCTCTCCACCAGTCCCGAGTACCGGGACAACACGCCCGGGGCCTGGTGCGAGGACCCCAACATCGACCTGGCTCTCATCCGCCGCTGCTGCGACTGGGTCATTGAGATGGAAGCAGCACTGGGCACGGCCGACCTAATTCCGGCTGCCGAGGAGGTGCGAGAGCAGCTCGCCCCGTACGCACTCACGGAAGCCAAGGCCCTCTGCCTGTGGCCGGGCCAGCCCCTGGATGAGCCGCATCGGCACCCCTCTCACCTCATGGCGATCCACCCGGCCATGGACCTGACGATTGATGGGGGAGAGGAGGCTCGCGATGTGATCAATGCGAGCCTGGATCAGTACTTCTCCCTGGGGCAGTACCAGTGGGGAGGCCACACCTACGCCCAGATGGCGAGTTTCGGGGCCGTCACAGGGCGCGCGGAATTCGCCTACGACTGCCTGCTGCACTTCGCCGAGTACTGGATCGGCCCGAATGGACTGCACTTCAACCGGGACGTGCGCCGCACGGGGACAACGCTCTTCTGCGGCGATGGCCTCGCTTTCACCATGGAGGCGAACTGCGGCGTCAGCGCGGGCATCAGCGACATGCTGCTGCAGGGATGGGGAGACATCGTCCGAGTTTTCCCCGCAGTGCCCTCGCACTGGCGCGACGTGGTCTTCCGGGATCTGCGAACAGAGGGAGCGTTTGCGGTGTCCGCGATTCGTCGGCAGAGCCGTACCGCGTGGGTGAGCGTGCGCGCAGGCGTGGCAGGGACACTTCGCTTGCGCGATCCCTTCGGGGACGCGCCGGTTTCGTTGACGGGCGGCGCATTGCGCCGTGAAGATGGCATGTTCGTTGGTGAACTGGCCGCCGGGCAGGAGGTCGTCCTCTGCCTGGAGGGCGAGTCCGGAAACTTGGGTGCCGCCGTGGCCATCGTGAGACAGAGCGATACGTCGAGATTGGGGCTCCGGTGAATCCACGCCATTGGGCCCCGTTTCGGTCGTGCAGCCCGCGGAGCGCAGGGAGGACGTCGTGATGAGACACATTGCCCGGGAATACCGGCGAGCCACAGGTGGCAGGGCTTCCCGGCTGCCCAGATCCGAGGACACGTTC
>JALGSS010000073.1 GCA_029821745.1 Candidatus Zipacnadia bacterium | reverse complement strand
TCCCTGCGTCCTTCTGATACCTGCCGGCCGTCTTCCGGCTATCTGAACACCCATGTGCCGAACGCGCCCGGCTCCACGAATCCGCTCACGCACTGCGACCAGGACGAGTACTCTCTCCGTGGTTTCCGCTGCCGGCAGATGTTCCCGAGCAACTGAGTTCCCGCAGCCGGGACGCTCCTGCCCAGAGACGCCCAGGGGATCGCCAACTCCAGACTCCAGTAGTCCTTCCCCTTGAAAGTGGCCGACTCGCAGGCGGCGTCCCATGTCAGGTCGTCGCTCTCGTCCCAGTAGCCGTCCCAGCGCACGTTGTCCGGGTTCATGATGATGTGGTAGTACGGCATTCGCCGCCGGGCGTAAGGAATAGGTCCACGCTGTCGCCCAGCCACACATCCCGATCCTGCTTCGTGCCCACGACGTTGAGGGCATCCATGCTGGGTTCCGTGCAGTAGACGGCCACGTACAGGTTCTCGTCGTCATACGACAGCCACGCCAGTGTGGACGCCTTCACCGTCTCCGGCTTGTTCAGGACATACGGCACGAAGGCCTGCAGCGCGCTGACCTGCTTCCACACCGCATCGTCGAGTATGCCATCGATCGTCGGCTTGCCGGCCCGGGTCACATCCGCGCTGCGCTTCAGCAGCTTGGCGGCCAGCTCTTCGGCTCGACGCTGGGTCGCCCGCTTGATGACTGTGCTCATCTCGTACCCCAGCGGCAAGCCCTTGGCGAGCTTCGACTTCGCGGACACGATGGCCTCGGGGAGTCCTGGCGGAATGGTCCGGTTCAGCCACCAGTTCATCTTCTCGCTGTACAGCCACACGTATCTGTCCGATGTCGCGAGGGCGTAATACACGTTGTGCTCGAACCACTTGGCCCTCTCGTCGGCGGTCATGTGGGCGCTGATGTTCTTCCGGGTGCGCATGTCGAAGAGGTGGTCCACATACAGCGCCTGAGCGGCCTTCACGTGCTCCTTGTACTTGGCCTGGTTCCCGGGGGACATCAGCTTCCAGCCCTCATTTCGCATGATGTTCGCCGATTCCCGGTACTGCTCCGCGTTCTGGTAATAGTAGGAGGACTCGTTGCCGTCGTTCATCGTGGTGCCCGGGTCGATGGCGTCCAGCATGCCATCCATGAACGCCGGCAGAAGCCCGTAGTGCATGCCCTCATATTGCTTGGCGCGCACCTTGGGATCGGGCTCGTCGACGAACCCCCGGAAGTAGCTCATGAGGAAGAACGTGTGGATGACCGGATCGTCCAGGTACTCCTCTATCTTGTCGATGAACTGGGCGCCGCGCTTCCGGGCGATCGCCTGGTACTCGTCGAAGGTCTTCGTGTCGGCGTGGGCCTGGCTCGGATAGTGCCACGGGTTGTCCCCGTACGGTTCCGCATCGAAGCAGACGCCCTTGCACCGGCCGACCTTCGCTGCTTTCGCACAAAGGCCCACATTATGTAGCACGCATTCCCAGTCCTCGTCGCTGAACCAGTCCATCGTCGAGGCCGCGTACATGCAGATGAAGTTGTCGGTGAACTTCTCCCACTTGATGTTTGCGAGGGCCTCGAACTCCCCCGCTACGGCATTCTCATCGTGTTTCTTGTTCGCAAGAACCCGCCCCATGCCCGCCGGGAGACGCATGATCAACCCCTCGAAGGGTTGCTTCTCCATCTCGCGGATATTCTCAGCGACGAAACTCGGGTGTGGGACATCCCACCCATACTCGATCAGCGCCTTGCCCGGCACGACCTGGGCGGACGCGACGCAACTAAGCATCAGAAACAGCACAACTCCAAGGGCACTGAGCGTGCGCGAAGTCTTCATGATGGACCCCTGTCTGCAGCGTGTGGTATCAACTCCCCATCAGTTTCCGGGTGACGGCACCGATCTCCTTCGTCCCCAGACAAGTCTTGCGCGACTGTGCGGCACCCCAATTGCAGTGGGTTCGTCGTCCGTGGCCCGTCCGTGGCCTACTCCGTGAGCAGTCGGAGGTCCCATGCGGCCGCCTGCACTCCCTTTCCTGGCCTTCACACTGCTGGTCGCCATCGCCCTGATGCGCTCGTCGGGGATCGAGGGACCCGAACTCGTGCTGCCTGTCGACGCGGCGCATTCCACTCGGCCTGTGGCGCATGTCTCGCCATCGGAGCTCTCCACCGACGAACTGATTGCCATGTTCGACGCGGACCGCGCCATGGCGCACCTGCGTCACTTGTCCGACAACATCGGTCCGCGTCCCTTCGGCAGCCCCGAGGAGACCGCTGCGGCCGACTACATGGAGGCCGACCTGAACGGATGGGGCTGGGACACGGTGCGGCAAGGGGACATCCCGCTGGCAGGAACGGACCTGAAGACCGCCAATATCGTCGCCACGCATCCCACGGACCGCAAGCGGGGCGTGGTCGTCGTCGGGGCGCACTATGACTCATCCGCCCTGCGGCAGCAGTCGCCGGGGGCCAATGACAACGCGTCGGGCGTCGCTGTGCTGCTGGAGGTTGCGCGGGTGATGCGTCACACGTCGCTGCCCTATGAGCTTCGCGTGGTCTGCTTCGGGGGAGAGGAGCGAACGCGGGCACGTCCCGATATGGCGAAAATCGGGTCGGCGTACTATGTGGAACAACTGACTGAGGACGAACGGGGCGACATCCTGGCCATGCTCAACCTGGACATGGTTGGGGCCGGCAAGCCCTTGACGGCTGTGCGCGCGGGGCATGGGTCGGACGTGGCGCGTCAGGCCTTGCTCTCGTCCGCCGACCGCCTCGGCCTGCATCTCGTGACAGAGACGGGGAACAGCCGCAGCGATCACGCTGCCTTCGAGCGCGCCGACATCCCAGCCGTGTGGCTCACGCGGATGCGCGGCTACCCGTACCGGCACACGGTCGAGGACCGTTCGTCGCGTATCAGCAGGCACGCGATGATCGAGTCAGGGCGCCTCACGATCCGGTTTCTTCTCACGCTGGCCGAGAACAGAGATGGCCCCGGCCAGCCCTTCACGGCGCGTCGGGAGGCGGCAGGCAGTACGCGCCGTCGCGCTGATGGAAGCGTTGCGCAAGCTCCCGGTAGAACTCAGCAGCGCTAATCGGCACGCGGAGCCCTTCTCTCAGGAACGCTTGAACCATCCGGCTGTAGAGCACGCGGTCCGTGCGCTCCGGGCTTCCGGGGGCCTCTTCTTCTGCCTCCAGAGACGTTAGCCGAGCCTGAACGAATTCCCACGCGTCGCCGTCCTTGCTCTGAGTGGAGTTCCGCAAGCGGCGTCGCTTCTGCGGGTTACGGGCTGAGATCACCAGGTCCTGCTGGACGGCGTTTTCGGTCGACGCTTGCTTGAAACTCGGCTGACCCTTGTCGAGAATCCGAGCGTCTTCCACCACGAAGCCCGAGCTCTCGAGAGCCCCCTGGATCGCGCTCCAGATGTCGTTGCTTGAGTTGTGGAACTCCACGGTCATCCAGTGCTCCGGCTTCAGAATTCGCCGGAACTCCTCGAAACACGCACTCATCAGGCCTTCGTACTCATCCACGCCTTTCTTCTGGTACTTGCTGACGATGGCCTCGTGTTCCGCAGCCGTCGTGATGCCCAGCCAGCTCTCCCAGAGGAAGTTGACCTCGGAGTAGATGATATTCTGGCCGAAGGGGGGATCCGTGAAGACGTAGTCGGCGCAGTCGTCGGGGATGTTGGGCAGGCATGTGCTGGACTGCGTCGAGATGATCACTTCGCCTCCGGTCGGGATCTGCCTGGCAGCCTCCATGCCTCTGCGGAAACGCGCCTCCAGCACCTTCAGCACGTTGCTCTCGCGTCTCATGCGTGGGAGGTATAGGACGAGGGGGATCGGGCCCTGGTATGCGCGGCGCATCTTCGTCAAGTTGATCGATGCGTTGACGATCGTCTGCTGCACGGCGTGGCCCACGGCAGGATCGGTATCCAGTTCCCGGGCGAACTGGAGCGCCGCCGCGAGGGCCCACAGGGTCCTCTTCGTGTAGAAATCGCTGACTCGCCGGACTCCTTGGTGGTACCCGCGCCGCCACATATCCCCCCAACTGTCCTTGCCTGTTTCGCGCCCCATCATCGGACCGTCGGGATGCCAGTAGGGGATGGGCATCCCCTCAATCCGCTCGATCAGCGCCAGATCCGGAGGGCTTAGATCATGGTCTCTACGCTGGCCCCGGTGCTTGGTCCGCACCGGCGCCTCCCTGACCTTGTCTGAATCGTCGACGCATCTCGCAAGGCGCCGGGCGTTGAGGGCCTGGCCGCAACCGGGGCAGGTGGCTTCATCGGCCCGGCTGCGGTCCTCGAAGTCGAAACCGTACTCCGAGAACGGGGCCTCCGTGTTGCAGTTCGGACAGCGGTACACCTCGGCCCAGATCACGTACTCGATCCGATCCCACGGCCGTCCTCCAGCTCATACAGCCGGCCACACTCCTCCTGCAGTCGGCGAAGCACCGTGTCGAACCCGGCAGCCAGCTCTTCGGGATCGCACGGGACGCAGTAGGCGGCAGCGATGGCTGTCGCGGCGGGAGAAAGGTCGACGAGGATCGCGCGGCGGCCCGTCATCCGTGCGGCCACCCCGGTCATCCCCGATCCGCAGAACCCGTCGAACACCAGGCCGCCCTCCGGAGCGAAGTGCTCGATATACCGGGCAATGGCTAGAGGAGCGGTAGATCGGGTCGCCGCGGCCCTCGCGGGTGTCCGAGGCGAAGGGTTCTCGCACGTAGCCGGGGGTCTCGTCGCCACCCGTGGCGAACTGTTTGATGAAGGGGTTGGGGCAGGGGGTGTAGTGTGGAGGGAGGGATCGGCCGAGGATTGCTTCATCGTCCGCGTCCGGGAAGCCAGGTAGCTTCCGGAGCGCCGGAAGCTCGTGCGCAAGCTCCTGCAGGGCGTCGTCGCGCGAGGCGCCAACCATGTAACCCCTCTTTCCACACGGTGTCCCCCCGGGCCCGAACTCCTCGCTTCGAGCGGCCCTTGACAAAGCATTATGCGCCTAATATACTACGTTCTGCAAGTTGTGGTGCGCCCATAGTCTAGTGGTTAGGACGGTGGGTTCTCAGCCCACTAGCCGGGGTTCGAATCCCCGTGGGCGTACCAACCTAGTTCTTCTGATCCTGCTGCACGGCATGGACCTCACGAGGGACACCGTACAGTAGTTAGAGAGGCCACGCCCAGGCGTGGCCGTTTCTATATGCCAGGGCGCAATGGCGTCACGATAGGGGCCCGAATTGCCGGAAGGACGGGAGGGGTACTATGCGATATGTGGCATTGTCTGCCGCTGTGTTGGTCGTTTCCATCGCAGCCGCAACCACGATACAGCCGCCGGAACCGTATCCCACTGAGCCCGACGAAGCTGTCGCCCTATACCAGTTCGCCCGCAACAGCCTGCAAGCCACACGAATACCGGTCACGACGCCGTCTGTCTCGCCTGCTGAGTACGTGGGCCGAGCGGTCGAGGTAATCGGCTCTCTCGCGGGACGCGTGACCATCAACGCGCAGGATGCCGCGCGCCGCAGTGTACTCGTCCGCCTCAGGCTCCGCAGTGGCCAGACAATCGTTCCCCGCTCATCCAGCTTCATCACTGGCCTCCAGGACGAGGACAGGATCCACGCCATTCTTGAAGTCCCCAGCACCGGTGCGTCTCAGCCCCGGTTCATCTTGCGTGCGATCGTCCGCGAGTATGACTTGCCCCGCCAGGACCGAGTGCCGATGGAGAGCAGCCAGGCGGCCCAGGCCGGTGCGGATCCGCTGCAGCCAACGGCGGGGCCTGGTGTCTCAAAGGCCGGGCTGACGCCCGGCGCCGCGGACTTGGCGCTGCCGCCGGAACTGCGCCAGGAAGGCGTCAACAAGCCGCGCCTCGCATACTTCACGATGGACGGGAAGGGGCTGCCTCGGCCGGGCAAGCAGGGCGCGTGGGACCCCGCCGGGGACATGGCGTACCCCGTCATCTCCCAGGCTCAGCTAGACGCCTGGATCCCCTTCATCAAGAAGGAGAACCGGCATCTCACCGACGCGCAGGCCGACTGGATCGTCCGCTGGGTCGTCTATTACTCGGCCCGCAACGGTGTCGACCACCGGCTCATGTTCGCGATGATCAAGTGCGAGTCCAGCTTCAAACCGACCTGCATATCACACGCCGGTGCGATCGGGCTGACCCAGCTAATGCCCTGCAATCTGACGGACTACAAGGTCACCAACAAGTGGAACGTTCAGGAGCAGCTCCGAGCGGGGATCAAGCACTTCAAAGACATGCTTGACCTGTGGAAGGGCCGCAGCAACTACGAGCAGTTTGCCCTCGGCGCGGCGTCGTACAATGCCGGCCCGAACGCCGTCAAACGCGCCGGCGGCGTCCCCAACTACAAGGAGACCCGCAACTACGTCAAGAAGCTCGGGGACCTGTTCTACAAGCTGGTCAAGTCAGGCTACCCTTGAGCTTGCCCTGCCGCAGTTGCCGCAGTTGACGAAGAAGCCGGCCCGAGAGGGCCGGCTTCTGTGGTATCTGCTCGCAGGCATTGCGCGTGCCTGTTAGTCGCTACGTCGCCAGTTCCCGCGCCTCGTCCACGAGACGCTGGAAGAGCCCCGCAACGCGCTCGTTTCGCGCTGCCATCAGCTCCGGGTGGAACTGGCACCCGATGCAGTACCGGGCGCCCTCTCTCTCGAACGCCTCCACCACGCCGTCGGCCGTGCGTGCGACTATGCGGAAGCCCGGCGCTACGTCAGCCACCGCCTGGTGGTGGAATGAGTTCACAGACAGGGGCTCGCAGCCAACGGTCTCCGCCAGCACGCTGTCGGCCTCAATCTCGACCTCGTGGGTGCCATGCCAGCCGGGCGCGCTCTGGGAATGCTTCAAGGCGTTGTCGATCTGCGACGGCAGGTCCTGAATCAGCGATCCTCCCGCGAAGACATTCAGCGACTGAATTCCTCGGCAGATGCCCAGAACGGGCAGCTCGGGGCGCTCGAGGATGAACTCGCAGCACACGTGATCGAGAGCGTCGCGCTCAGGACTGATCGCCCCGAGCTCCTTGCGCGGCTGCTGCTCGTACTCGGCCGGGTCAACGTCGGGGCCGCCAGTGACGATCAGGCCGTGTACCAGCTCCAGTATGGGCAGCGCGGCATCCGGTTTGTCAGCGCACGGGATCAGCAAAGGTGCGCCGCCGGCCGCAACCACGCTCCTGCCGTACGCATGGGGTATGGCGTCCAACGCGCTGCTATCGCTCTGGTTGACCCCGCACAGAATGCCGATGATTGGCCGCATCGTTTACAGCTCTTCCTTCCGCTTCCAGAATGCCAGGCAGTAGAAGATGACGCAGGCGATGACCAGGGGCATGTCTCCCATCCGGTGATAGGAAGACAGCTCCCCATCCGACGCGTATACCGTCTCCGCGAGCACACCTTCCGCGTTGATCGGGATGTTCTGGAGTTCCTCGCCAAGCGGGGAGTAGACCGCCGACACACCGGACGAGGCCGCGCGGCACACGTACCGGCGTGACTCGATCGCGCGCATGGACGCGGTCTGCGAATGCTGGGCCGGCTCAATCGTGTTCTGAGCCCAGGCGTCGCCGGTGAGGATCGCGATGATGTCAGCGCCTTCCCGACAGACTTCGCGCGCCGGGTCGGAGAACATCGCCTCGAAGCAGATGAGTGGCGCGACCCCGATGCCCTTGATGTCGAATACCTTGCGCTCATCGCCCGGCGTCAGGTCGTGCTTGCGGATCGGGTACTTCTCCAGGAACGGCATCTTCTCCCGGAAGGGAACGAACTCCCCGTAGGCGACCAGGTCCATCTTGTAGTACCGGTCGATGACCTGCCCCGATTTGTCGTACAGAAGCGCCCCGTTGTAGTACTCGCCCCCGAGCGTCTCCATCGCGCCGAGGAGCAGGTCCCCATCATTGTGGGCGGCCGCCTTCTCGGCTGTCTCGATGAGCTCCGGGTGCCACTGCAGGTAGCTTGGGAGGGCGGCTTCCGGCCAGATCGTCAGGTCCACATTCTCGGGTACCGTCGAGTTCAGCCGCAGGTACGTCGCCTGCGACTTCGCGACGTCCCGCGACCTCGATGCTCTTCGCGTCGCCCTCCTGGTACGTCTTGAGCACAAGGGCGCCCCACAGGT
The DNA here is from genome assembly GCA_029821745.1 of Candidatus Zipacnadia bacterium. Lineage (GTDB taxonomy): Bacteria > Armatimonadota > Zipacnadia > Zipacnadales > JABUFB01 > JALGSS01. The sequence goes on along the minus strand of JALGSS010000073.1, from coordinate 12,096 downwards.
ACGCCGCGATGAGCACCATGTAGCAGATGACGGCACTCCGCGCCCCTGCCTTGGACCACTGCTTCAGGTCCGTGGCCGGGCGGATGAACTGGAAGGGCATGATCCCCAGCAGCGCCTGGGATAGAGCCGCGTTGACCGCGGCGATCATGAAGGTCATCCCCAACTGGCCGGTGATGCTCACCATCTGCAGCAAGGGTATCTGGTCGTGCTGGCTGTAGGCGATATCGCCGCCCGAGAAGGGTATCGGCGCATGGGCGCGCAGGTACGCCACCAGCGTCCATGCTGTGGCGCCGCCGACTGTCCGCCAGCCGGGGGAGAACACCCGCATGGCCGGGCCGGCCGCCAGACCGAAGATCACGAAGAAGAGTGTCTGGTACAGGGCGGCGCACACCCACGGCAGCACCCCGTATGGCAACAGGAACTGCATGTAGAAGCCGAAGAAGACCAGCCCCAGGACCAGCCCGCACAGCGCGCCCTGTCCCAGAGTGCGTGTCTGGGATAGCGCGAGAAACAGCGGCACAAGCGCGATCCAGATGAGCGGCCCGAGATCGAAGGGCGGGAAGGCGAGGATCATCAGAACCGCTGATGCGGCGGACATCATCAGCAGACCCCGAAGCTGAATGTAGCTGGGTAACGACGCTTCTGGAATCATGGCCACGGCGCCGTAGCGCCTACTCATCCTCCACTTTGACCTCGCCGGCTTCGAGCCTACGCAGGAACCGATCCATCCTGGCGAGAGCTTCCTTCAGGTTCTCCATGCTCGTGGCGTACGTGCACCTTAGATACCCCTCGCCGCAGTCGCCGAACGCGGTTCCCGGCACCGCCGCCACGCTCTCCTCGAACAGCAAGGCCTTTGAGAACTGCTTCGACGTCAGGCCGGTATGCTGGATGGACGGGAAGGCGTAGAACGCACCCTTCGCCTCGAAGCAAGGGAGTCCGATGTCATTGAGTCCCTTAATGAACACGCGCCGTCGCTGGTCATACTCTCGGACCATCGCGCGCATCTCGCGCTCGCAGTTCGCCAGCGCTTCGATCGCGCCGATCTGCGCTGAGATCGGTGCGCACAGGGCCGTGTACGCGTGCAAGCGCACCATCGCCTCGATGATCTCGGTCGGGCCGCAGGCGTACCCGAGGCGCCAGCCGGTCATCGCGTACGCCTTCGAGAAGCCGTTGAGAACCAGCGTCCGCTCGCGCATTCCGGGCAGCGAGGCGAAGCACGTGTGCTCGCCGTCGTACGTCAAGTGCGCGTAGATCTCGTCGGAGACCACCAGTAGGTCCTGTTCATCGGCGATCTGCGCGATACTGTCCAGGTCCTCGCGGGGCAGGATCGTCCCAGTCGGGTTATTCGGGTACCCGATGATCATGCCGTGAGTGCGTTCGGTGATCGCGTCGCGGATTTCACGGGCCTGGGGTCGGAAGTCGTTCTCGATGAAGGTCGGGATGCCGACCGCTTTGCCGCCCGCCACGTCGACACAGGGCTTGTAGGACACATAGCAGGGCTCGGGGACCAGGACCTCGTCGCCCGGGCTCAGCAGCGTGCGCATGGCGACGTCCATGCCCTCGCTGACGCCCAGGGTCACGACGATCTCCGTCTCGGGGTCATAGCTGACCCCGTACCGGGATTCCATGTCGCGGGCGATCGCCCGCCTGAGCTCCAGCAACCCGGAGTTGCTGGTGTAGGACGTCATCCCATGGCGCAGGCTGTCGATCACCGCGTCGCAGATCTTCCACGGTGTCGCGAAGTCGGGCTCACCGACGCCGAGGCTAATCACCTCGTCCATGCCGATCACGAGATCGAAGAACTCGCGGATGCCGGACGGCGGCATGTCACGCACGACCGGAGCGATCTGCACGGCCTTGGAGGTCTTCATGGCGTCACCGCCAGGCGGTCGTCAGGTTGGCTCTCCTGCGCCGGGAGGCCTTCCAGCTTGTACGTCTTGAGCACGAAAGATGTGGCCGTGCCCGTGACCCCGGGGATGGGGGCCAGCTTCTCCGCCACGAAACGCGCGACATCCCGGAAGTCCTCGCCCTCAACCACCACCTGCAGGTCGAAGGCTCCGGACATCAGGTACACAGAGTGGACCTCGTCGAATTTGCTGACGTAATCGGCGATGCCGTCGAACCCGGTGCCGTGCTCAGGGCTGGCGCTGACGGAGATGAATGCGTACACGTGTGGCGTACTCGTCTGTTCCCAGTTCACCACCGCCGAGTAGCCCATCAGAATCCGGCTCGCGCGGGCCTCGGCGATGATGGCCTCTACCTCCTCCGCGCCCATCCCAAGTCGGTCGGCAATCTCCTGCGGCGTCAGCCGCGAATCGGCTTCCAACAGCTCAAGCACTTCGCGCATGCCGCGTCACCTCCTGCGTTTTCTGCTCAGGCGTCCGGGATCGGTCTGTCTCGCCGCCGGGCACGCCAATGCCTGGATTGCAGTCGTTCGGTAATGATACCCGACACGCCGCGCATTGTGATGGCCGACTATCGCTCCCGTCGACCCCGCTCATTCCTCTTCATCCCGCGGACACGTCCGCCGGGCCCGCGTCGATGCCACTTGGCAAGTTACGAAACTGGGCGGTAGCGCAACGACCTACCGCCCAGGTATATCAGTCTGCAGAGAACAGCCAAAGCGCGCGTCGATCAGAATCGCCGCTTGGATTTCTTGGCTTCCCGCTCCTTCTCGCGCTTCCGCCGATCCCGGCGCTCTTGTCGCTTGGCTTCAGCTTCGCCATCGGCCATCTGCTGCCTTTCGTCCTGTTCTTCCTTCTGTAGTCGCTCGATAACGGCGGCCTGGCTGGCCTTGGCTGCCGGGGTCTCAACGGCCCCGGCGTCGCCTGCAGCCGCCGTAGCGCGTGCGCGGCCACTGCGCGAAGCGGAGAGGGCCTCGGCCCTCTGCTGGGACGTGCGCCGCTCCCACAGGGCGACGATGGGCGCCGCGACGAAGATGGAGGAGTAGGAGCCCACACTGATACCGGCGATCAGCGTGAGGGCGAATGCCTCAATGGACTTGCCGCCGAACAGGAACAGCGCGATCAGCGGGAAGAGCGTCGTGAGGGTGGTATTGACCGAGCGGGCGAGAGTATCGAGCAAGCTGCGGTTCACCGTCTCCGCGAAGTCGGCCCGGCGTCGCAGACGCATGTTCTCGCGAATGCGGTCGAAGATAACCACCGAGTCATTGATCGAGTAACCAAGCACCGTCAGGATCGCTGCCACGAACGCACTGTCAAGCTCGATGCGCAGCACCGCCATCAGCCCGAGGACGAACAGGGTGTCGTGGACAAGAGCCACGATGCCGGCGACCGCGAAGCGGAACTCGTAGCGGATCGTGATGTAGACCAGGATGAGCAGCCAGCCCACGAGCAGAGCGAGAGCAGCATTCGCCTTGAGCTCGTTGCCGACGACCGGGCCAACCGTCTCCCGGCCAAGGTCTGTGATCGCGCCTTTGTCCGCAAACAGCTTGCCCAGTCCAGCGACGATCTCCCGGTCGCGTGTCGCGGCCTCCGCATCGTTCGCCACGCGCGGCGCTCGGATGTACAGCGAAGTCAGCGCTCCACTCGCATCCCCAACCACCTGTATCTGTGTGCCCTCGAGGCCCATCTGGGAGAGCATGGGCCGAATCTTGGCGAGAACGGACGGAACCTCAGCGTCGCCGCTCGCGAGCGGCATCGCAAACGAATAGCGGTGTAGGCTGCCGCCGCTGAAATCGATGCCGTAGTTCAGGTGCATTGTCAAGAGCGCAATCATGCCGATGGCAAGCACAACCCCCGAGAGGGTGAACCACAGCTTCGTCTTCCCGACGATGTCCCAACTCTTACTGCGAAAGAATTCCACGAAGAACGAACCTCCTTGGCCCGGCGATCGAGCACTGGTCGCGATTGTTGACTCGTCTGTCCTGCTTAGCCTTCGCGGTCACTTTGAGCGACTCCAAACAGAGCCAGGTTCTGAGCCAACTTGGTCTCGGCGACCATGGTGATCAGCCACCGCGTGACAGTCACCGCTGTGAACAGCGAACACAACACACCGATGAAAAGCGTGGCGGCGAAGCTCTTGATCAAGCTCGTGCCGAGGAAGTAAAGCACCGCCGTGATGATTAGCGTCGTTAGGTTGGAGTCGAGAATCGCGCTCCATGCGCGGTCGAAGCCGGCGACCACGGCAGCCCGCATCGACTTGCCCGACCACAGCTCTTCTTTCAAGCGTTCGAAGATGATCACATTCGCGTCAACAGCCATACCGATCGACAGGATGATCCCAGCAACACCGGGCAGCGTCAGCGTGACACCGCCAACCCCCTTGATTAGCTGCGACGCGGCCATGACCCCGATCACAATCAGGACGTACATGAACAGGGCGATGTCGGCGAGAACACCCGGCAGCCGGTAGTAGGCCACCATGAATATGAGGACCACCAGCAGACCGACGAGGCCTGCGCGCAAGCTGCGGGCCACTGAGTCCTGACCCAGCGTCGCGCTCACCGTCCGGTTCTCCGCGATCTCCAGCGGCACCGGCAGAGCACCGGCGTTCAGCAGCAGGCGCAGGTCTCCGGCTTCCTCGGGGCTGAAATTGCCCTCGATGACGCCCTGGCCCGGAATGGGGCTGTTGATAACCGGCGCCATCTGGCACTGGTTGTCCAGAACGATGGCCATGAGACGGCCCACGTTGCGCCGCGTGAACTCGTGGAAATCGCGCTTCTTGTTCGCCTTCAGGTCGAAGGTGACTTTCCACTCACTGGGGGAATCGCCGGCGATGACCCGGGAGTTGGGGATCAGGTCCGCGCCGCGGAACTCGGCGTCGGATTCGGCAAGCACCCGGTCCCACGACACCACTTCTCCCGTGCGCTTGTCCTTCCATTCGTCATATATGTCCGCCCCGGGGGCCATGTTCTCGTAGCGCTCCGGGATCAGGCGGAACTCCAGCAGAGCCGTGCTCTTCAGAATGCCGGCAACGCGTTCGGGATCCTTCACGCCAGGGAGCTCGACGATGATCTGGTCTCTGCCCTGCTTCTGGATCACGGGTTCGCGGATATCGCCGAGAGCGAACAGACGGCGGTCGATGACGTTCTTGACCTTATCCGCCGTGTCGGTCTCGATGAGCACGACCTCGAAATCGTCTTCCGGTGCACTGAGCGTCTTGTAGTCCGGGTACATCCCCTGCAGCATGCGGAGCACCGTGCTGCGCTGTTGCTTCGCGGTCCGCTCATCGCCGGCCTGGGTGCGAACGAGAAGGCGCTCAGCGGAAACGGCCTTCGCTTCCACCGTGCCCGGCTGCGCAAGACCGGCGCGGACGAGTTCGGCGACGACCTTCTTCTCGAGCCCCGCCTTACTGATCGTCGGAGTCGCCGGCTTTTCGGGTTCCTCCGGCTTCTCGGCGGCCTCATCGGATTTCTCGTCGTCGGTGTCAGTCTCTTCCTCCGTCTTCGCGTCCTGGTCCTCGTCAGCCGGCTTTTCCTCGTCCTTCGGCTTCTCATCAACCGGCTTGGTCGCGTACAGAGGCTCGTTGACGTCTTGTTCCTCAGAAGTCAGGAATGCCATGCTCGCGTAGGGGAGGCAGCGCAAGACGACGTGCAGACCGCCCTGCAGATCGAGCCCCAGCTTGATCTTCGGAGACGGTTTGTAGACGGCCAGTACGTTGCCCAGTTTGTAAAGGGGCTGCTCCTGCTGCTCCTGGTCCGTGCGACCGGAGAGCCGGACACCCTCGTAGGTCTTCTGGAGCGATCCGAGAAGCTCTTTCTCATGCGCCGCAGCCTCGCTCTCGTCCATTGCGTAGGTCTTGATCTCGACCATATCGCCGGAGAGCAGAGCGACGTCCTCGATGAATTCCTCGCTGAACCCGCCCTCGACCAGTGCCGTGCGGACCTCTTGGGCCTTGGCCGTGTACTCGGCCTCGTTGTCCGTGAGAGAGGTGGGTAGTTGGTACCTGAAGGCAGCCTGCGTGACCACGTCACCCGGCGGCCTCCGGATCGGCTGGAACCCCACCAAGAACGAGATGATGAAAATCCCGATCATCATTAATAGCCAAAGCCTGATCCGCGGTTGCATGAACTAATTCTCCTTCATGAACGTCCGGCGCAGTGGGCGGAAACGGCGAGGGTAGCAAACTTTACGCGGTTGCTGCGATGACCCTCGTGATCGACTTGGAGCCGTGTCGATAGGCTCCCGTACAACTCGCTTCATATTACCACAACACGGCAAGGCCGGGACAGTAGCAGGTCCCGGCCCGAGCGGACGAAACGGCGCAGATGCCTAATCCCGTTCTGGCGTGAAGTCGGCGGGTGTGGCCGTCTTCTGGAACTTAACATGGCCGTCATAGTATAGGACGTTAACGCCGCCGTTGTGCCGATGGAGGCGCTCGATAACCTGACGTGTGCGCACCGTGTTCGTCAACTGCCCGTTGACCCAGCTTGCGAATGTCTGAGCAACCGGTATCGAGCCTTCCCCCACGAAGTCATACATGGCACGGTTCACTGACGACGCGTTTGGGATGCCCTCGAAGTACCAGCCGTCCATCAACATGTACGTCCCGGCCGGGACTCGTACATCAGTCTCTGACAGGATTACGCCCCGCTGCCCCATGACCGAGCCGATGGTATACAGATACGACGTCTCCGGCATGGGAGCCCGCCGGTCGGGGCGCGAGGCAGCATTCGGGTCGGAAGTCACCTCGTTGCTTGCGCACTGGAACACCTGGTCGTTATAGATGCCCTCGTAAAGGGCGTTGACCCATCGGCACGGCGTGCCGCTTGCGGTGCGATAGACCAGCGCGGGCAACTTGGCGTCGTAATCGGACCGGTACGACACCAACGCCACACCCAACTGCCTTAGGTTGTTGATGCACGACGTCTGGCGAGCCTTCTCCTTCGTGCGGGCGAAGACCGGGAACAAGATCGCGGCTAGGATGGCAATGATCGCGATCACGACGAGTAGCTCGATGAGTGTGAAGCCCCGTCCACGCATGGCGCATCACCTTCTCCGGTACCGTCATCACTCACACACAGGCAGCACGCTAAACCCGTCAAGAGCACTCCACAGACGAACAGAAATTATAAGTGGCGCCGTCACCGGTGTCAAGCGATTCACCCCGTCTGGGCCGCGACTCACGTCCCGCGCCACAGCGCCCGGAAGCGGCAACGCCCGCCGGCCTGAGCGAGGCAAGAAGCCTGGCCTCGAGACCGGCGGGCGATCAAGACTCCGCAGCTAGCGGCGCTCTCGTCGCACCTAGTCTGAGAGCATCTTCAGGTGCTTCAGAACCGCTCCCGCACCGACCTCGACCAGCTCATCCTCTTCCATGCCCATCACGAGCTCGTGCATCTCGCGAAGTTCCTTGGCGGTGACGTTATCCGCGTTCAGCTTCAGGCCGCGGACAACCCGGGCAGCCGTGGCTTCCCCAAGGACATCCTCCAGGATGACGAGGACGCCCAGCGCGTGGTCATAGGCGGCAGCATCCAGTCCAGCCTTCAGAGGTGACTTCTTCGGGGGGTTCGGCAGCAGACCGCGTGCGACGTACTCCGCGATCAACGCGGACATCTCCGGCAGATCCCTCTCGGCCGCGAGCTTGTCGGCAAGCCGACCGATGCTCTGCTGGTTCAGCAGGCGCGATCTCAGGTACACGCGAATCTCCTGGGGGGCCTCGGACTGCATTAGACTCGCCATATCCAAGCCCCACTCGGCGGTGCCACTGCCTGTCTGCTCACCACTCGTCTCCAGGATCGTGCCTGGGGCCGTCACGCTGAAGCTCACCCTCATCTGCTGGCCCATGGCCCCGAACAGACCCATGAGCGCCTCGGGGTCCATCTCTTCCTCCTCTTCCTCGGCTTGGCAGAAGATAATCTGGCCTGTCTGCGCTTCAGCATCCGGGTCGACCGCTTCTTCGGCCTCCGGCTCCTGCATCGAGAACGTTCCCTGCACGGTGTAGTCCGTCGAAAACAGGCGCGGCTGTATGTCGACGTTGAATTCCGGCGCCTCTGCGCCTGCCTCGGTCTCCGGGAACAGCTTCCCTCCCGGTGGCGCTACACCCTTCAGGGCCACACCACGCCAGCCGTCCTCCGTGATGTCCTCTACCGTCCAGTCACCCTCGGGCAGGTTCTCCTTCATCTGGGCGAAGGGGTCGTCGCCCTCATCATCACCCATCTGAGCCAGGGCCTCGCTTATTGCGACGCGCATCTCGACATTTGCTGATCCATCGACATTCAGCTTGATATTGCCTTCGAGCATGAAACACCCGGACGTCAACATGAGCGAAACGGCTACCAGCGCCAGCAGCGTCACCGACAGCTTAGTACTTGCCATAGGTCTCAACCGCCTCGAAGAATGCGACGATGTTTTCCCACGGCACCTCGGGTTCGAGCACGTGCGTGGGTGCTAGGAACAAACCGCCACCTCGACCGACTGTTTCCACCAGGTGCTTGATCGTTTGTCTCATGTCGTCCGGCGTCCCGAAGGGGAACGTCGTCTGCGTGCCCACGCAGCCCCAGAACGCCAGCTTGTCGCCGTACTGCGCCTTGAGCTGTGCCGGATCCATGCACTCGGGCTGCACGGGGTTCAGGATATCGAGACCCATCTCGATCAAGTCCGGGATGATGTCCTGGATGTTCCCGTCCGAGTGATAGAAAATCTGGATCTCCGGATTGATCTCCTTCACAACCTTCCACACCTTCTCCCACGAAGGCTTCAGCCACTCCCGCCACATGTCCGGGTGCATCATCAGCTTGTGCTGCATCCCCACGTCGTCGCCGCACAGGATGCTGTCGCACCCGGCCTCCGCGAACCGCCTCGCCTTGAACTCCGCGTCGTGAGCAATGTGTGAAAGCACGCAGTCGGCGATGGCCGGCTTGTCGATGAAGAACATCATGAGGTTCTCCATCGAAGTCACCTGCCACGCGTTCTCCCAGATATGCCCGACGCCGCCCTGCACGTACCAGCCTTGCTCGTGCAGCGATTCAACGTGGGCTTCTAGATGCTCGTGGCGGTAGGAGGGGGTCATATCCGGCCACGGGAACTCCTCGAACTCCTTGAGGGTCGTGGCCTTGTCCATGGGGTAAGCGTGCTGCCAAAAATGCTCGAACGTCCCCGGCATGTGAGCCGTCCCGTACTCGCTGTAAGTCGTTCCTTCGGGCATGCCGTCCGGGTAGAAGAACGACCAATCCGTGGCCTGTGCCGGGCCCTTGAACCCCGCGCCCGCCACGTCGCAGTCGAAGTATTGCCCGGGGTTGGTCTCACCTGTAGCGTCCTCGAACTTCTTCTGGATCGCCGGTGTGAATCCCGCGGACTTCGGCACACGATCCGGCTGTCGCCGGCTCATGGCGGTCCGCACACGTTCCCGCTTGGTCATCGCAACTCCCCCGTAGTTGTGTGGCGGGATCAGCCCGGCCTTTCGGTTGCCGCTGTCTGCCGTCACCGGCGCCGGCCCCGCCCGTGGGTGCGTCAACTCAGTACTTCAGTGGCCCTGCAGCGCACCGTCGCCGGTCGCTCACTCCTGGGGCTTGATGCCCAGTGTCTTGCAGTGGAACGCGATGGCCTCTTGTACGTGGTCGTCCCAGTAATCCCAACTGTGTTCGCCGGGGAACTCCTCGTACTCGTGCTCGACGCCCAACTTGGTCAGATGGGCGTCGAAGCGTCGGTTGTGCTCAATGAGGAAGTCGTCCGTTCCGCAGTCGAACCGGATCGCCGGGGTCTTCGACTTGTCGATCTGCTCCGCCAGCTCGAAGCAGCAGTCCACGCCTTCCACGTCGAATTCCTCGCGGCCCGCGATGTCGTAGGCGCCGCTGTGCCCCGCGACGCTGCAGAACAGCTCCGGGTACTTGAGGGCCAGTTTCATGGCGCCGTAGCCGCCCATCGAGAGGCCGCCGATCACACGTCCCTCGCGCGACGCCACGGTCGGGAGGAACTGGTCCACGAACGGGATCAGGCCCTCGATGAATGCCTTCTCGTAATCCGCCACGCCGGGGACGTCCGAGTACCAGCACCGATCGCCGTCGGGCAGCACCGCAATCAGCGGCAGCGCGCGCACATACCGCTCGATGCTCGTCCATCGCAGCCACGCGGTGTAGTCGTCAGACAGTCCGTGCAACAGATAGCAGACAGGATAGGGGCCTGGGGCATCCTGCCGGTCTGGTAGGAGTGCGTAGAAGCCGACTTCCTTCGTCAACGGCTTGTTGAAGTAGTTGATGTGGGCAACGGACATGGATTCACTCCTGCAATTCCCCCGCCACTCGTGGGAATGTAAGCCGACGGGGCGTGGATCCCCTACGGGCTCCACGAATCAAAAGCGGCCCCCAAAACTGGTGGCCGCTTCTTCATGCCTATTGCTGCAATACCCTATACTTCCCACACGTTCCCCTCGTCGTACGACCCGCCCGGTCCGGGGCCTTCCTCAATGCTCTGGAAGATGCGCTCGACGAACGTGAGCAACTCGCGTGGGTTGAACGGCTTAGTCAGGTACGAACTGACTCCTGACTGCCACCCTTTGAAGATGTCCGCATCCTGGGCCTTCGCCGTGAGCATGATAACTGGGATGTCTGCGGTGTCCGGGTCTGCCTGCAGATTCTGCAGAACCTCAAACCCGTCCATCCGCGGCATCATAACGTCGAGGACGAGCATATCCGGCTTGCTCGCCTTGACTTTCTCAAGGGCCTCGACGCCGTCATAGGCTGTCTCTACATTGTACCCGGCACGCTGCAGGTTCACTTCGACGAGACGAACAATATGGCGTTCGTCGTCAACGACAAGGATGTTCTTCGCCATTTTGTGCGGGTCCTCCCAATACCGAAGGCCAGACAATTGGCTATGCCCACACGACGGTGATAACCATGTAGGATGCATTGTGCTGTTCTTGGGATTTCTCACGGACGTGCGAATTATAGCAAGCGCCTTGTACCCTGTCAAACATGCAAGCAAGCCCATTTCCATCAGCCGTGCCGCTGTATCGTTCACTCCGGGGCCAAGCCGGGCTTCGCGGCACGGGTCTGGGGTGCGGGGCGACTTCCGAGGCCCTGGGTTAGTCGATGAGCGCCTGGGCCTCATCAAAGCTGTCCACGAGCTGCTCGTACAGCCGCCGATACAGCGCATGGAAGCCATCGTATTGCGTCTTGGACTCCGCGCAAGGCTTCTTCTCGTCCACGACACGGATCGCTGCAGTGCACGCTTCCGGTACGGAGTTCCAGACTCCTGCCCCGACGCCGGCCAGCAGTGCAACGCCGAGAGCCGGGCCCTCGTCCACATTGATCGTGCAATGCGCGCGTCCGGTCACGTCGGCCTGAATCTGCCGCCAGAGCTCACTACGCGCGCCGCCGCCGGATGCCCTCACCTGCGTGATGTCCACGCCCATGCCCTCAATGATCTCGAAGCAATCGCGCAGGCCGTACGCAACGCCCTCCATCACCGCCCGCGCAAGATGGCGTTTGTCATGCCGCAGGTGCAGGCCGAAGAACACGCCCTTCGCGTTCGGGTTGGGGTACGGCGTCCGCTCGCCTGTGAGGTAGGGGAGAAACACCAGGCCCTCGGCTCCCACGGGGGCCTGTCCCGCCGCCTCAGTCATGTATTCGTACGGGTCGCGGCTCGTGAGCTCCGCCACAGCCTTCTCGTCCTGGCAGACCGCGTCGCGCAGCCACCGGAACGAGCCGCCCGCGGACAGCATCACGCCCATCACGTGCCACTTGCCGGGCACCGCGTGGCAGAAGGTGTGCGTCCGTAGCTTCTCGTCCATGAACGGTTCGTCCAGGTGCGCGAACACGACTCCGGAGGTGCCCGTGGTTGACGAGATGATCCCCGGCTCCACGATCCCGTTCCCCACGGCCCCCGCTGCTTGATCGCCGCCGCCGCCAACAACCGGGGTTCCCGCCGCGAGGCCCGTCTGCTCGGCCACCCGCGCCGTGATGCGCCCGGATATCTCCTGTGATTCATGGACGGTCGGCAGCATGTCCTCGGGAAGTCCGATGCGGTCGAGGACCACCTTCGACCACTGCCGCCGCTTCACGTTCAAGAGTGACGTCCCCGAGGCGTCGCTTACCTCCGTCGCGAACTCACCCGTGAGCTTGAAGCGGATGTAGTCCTTGGGGAGGAGGACCTTGACCACTTTTTCGTAGTTCTCCGGCTCATTCTGTCGCAGCCA
>JALGSS010000901.1 GCA_029821745.1 Candidatus Zipacnadia bacterium | reverse complement strand
GCGGCCCGATATCCAACTCGTGCTTGACTGCGGCAAAGGCCGCCCCGCGACCATCTGTCTCGCTCAGGGACGCCAGATCCCGTGCCAGGTGCAGGCCCGGACGGTGCCCGCGAGCTGGGTATTGCAGGGCAGACAAGCCACCGGCTACGTGGCGGAGGTGGCCGTCCCGTTAGCGGACCTCGGCCTTGACGAGCTTGTGGCTTGTGCGCGGCGACGTGCTCGGATACAGCATAAAGCTGAACGATTCCTCCGGCCTGAGCCTGATCGCGACTCCTGACAATCTGCGCCCCAACGCGACCATCAAAGGGTTCCGTAAGGCCTGGGTTGAGGTCGTGGTGGAGCGCACCACCGGCATTGAGTTCGGGCCCCCGGCCGCGAACGCGCTATGGTCCGAGCGCTTCGGCCCCGATGATGGCCAACGCATCTGGGACATGTCCGCAGCCCACCGCGAGCGAATCAGCTCAACGAGATCGCGCCTGTACCTCAACACACTGTGGGCGGTGCAGGGCGTCGACAGCGACGATCAGGGCCCCGCCCCCGGTGAGTGGCGGTACATGCCGCTGCCCATGGGAATCGGCTGGTATACGCCGATCATGAAACTGGACGCCGACGACCGCCTCGGCCGGGAAGTGGGCTATAGCCTCCTGGGCAAGGAGCGGTCGTTCTTCTGGTTCGAGCGGACCTTCGAGCCGGGCCCGGACTTGCGCGAGGGACGGCGAATATGTGACCGGAGAGGCCACGGTGTACCTCAACGGGGAGCCCCTCGGGCGGGCCGACAGCGCCTGGACCTCCTTCGACGTCACCGATCGCATCGTCCACGGCGAGACGAATCGCCTGGACATGCTGCTCTATCAGGCCGTTCATCCCGGCGTCTCGGTGCGCAACGGCGTCGGCATCACCGGAGACATCTATCTGGAGCATCACACCCGGGCGCCGGCCATCGGGGATGTGTGGGTCAAGAATGCCAGCGGGCTGGACCGCCAGGGGCGGCGAACTGACCCTCGACATCCTCGCGCAGGATGGCTCTACGGTAGCTAACGTGCGCAAGGCCGTAGAGGGCGACACGACCACTCTCTCCGGGTCGTGCCCCGGCTTCGCGCCCTGGTCTCCGGAAGCCCCCAATCTGTTCACCGCGCGCGTCGGGCTCATGAAGGACGGGGAGGTCGTGGACGAGTGCCAGCGGCGCTTCGGCTTCAGGACCTTCGAGATCAAAGGCGCGCGCTTCATGCTCAACGGCAATATTCTCAGGTTGCGAACGGCGCACGCGACCAATGTTAGCGGCGTCATGGAGCCTGGACGCTTTGATGCGCTCAGGCGTTCCGGCCACAATAGCATCTTCATGCACGCTGGCCATGCGGGGTACAATGAGCCCCTGTTCTCGCGCATGGACGAGGAAGGCTTCGTGGGATTCGTGCCCACTGCCCGCGACTGGCCTGACGAGAAGACGATCGCCGAGGTGCGTCGGTACCGCTCTCACCCGTGCGTTCTCGGCTACGTCAGCGACCAGTTCGGCCAGCTCGACTGCAACGGATTCTCGCACAACCCCTTCTCGGTCAGCGACACCTACTACCCCGAGAGCGAACGCGCGTTGAAGCTGTATCGATTCCTGCGCGCACGGGCCGATTTCTTCGCATCGGTTGATCCGACGCGGCCCTACTTTCCACACGCCACCGGCAACTTCGAGGGCTCCTTCCGCTCGACCAACCACTATCCGACCTACGACCTGAATCTGCTCGATCACGCGATGTACTATGTGCCCTGGTCGCAGCGCGAGAAGCCCCTGCTCCCGTACCACCTGTACGAGTCCGGCGTGCACGCGCTTTACTACGACATTACGCATCCGGAGCACAGTTTCGAGGTCGAGGAGGGGCGCTCGGTCACGCGCCGCATCGATTACGAGTGCGCCGCCCGCTATCTCGGCCCGCGTGCCTTCGACGGCTGGATGGACTGGGAGACCATGTTCATGCGTGCCTCGCTGCGAGGCTTCCGCCTGTGTGGCATTGACGGCTTCACGCCCTGGGTGGGCGATGACTGCTTCCTGGCACCCGCGAACACCACACAGGCGCAGGACATCCCGGACAATCGCCGCCTGTCCTGGCGCTACTTCGCGCTGCCCACCGCGCAGTGTCTCGATGACGCGTGGATGCGCATGTGTTCGTGGTACTACGAGCTCCGCGCGCAGGCACGCCGGCAGTGGCCGGACGAGTACGGACAGCAGCCGATCGAGCCCCGTCGGTGCGAGTTCAGCGACATCTACGAGAACGAGATGCAGCCGCTGTGCGCGTTTATCGCCGACCACGAGCCTGACGCCTTCTCCCGGGAGCACACCTTCTACCCCGGCGAGACCATCTCGAAGCAACTGGTGATCGCCAACGACTCCGAGCGAGACCTGGACGTCGACTGCCGCGTCGTCTTCACTCTCGGCGATCACAGCGACGCCCGGAACATCAAACTGCGCGTCCAGCAGGGAGAGGTGCTGCGCGCGCCGGTGACCTTGGACGCCCCCAAAGTCGCCGTCAAGACCACGGGCGGATTAGCCCTGACGCTCACTGCGCCGGGCGGCCCGGAACGCACGGACCGTTTCGAGATCACCGTCTTCCCGAGACCCAGCGATCAAGCGCGGCCCTGGCGGGCAGAGGGATGGACCGGATCCGTCGGTGTCCTCAGGAGCGCCGGTCAGCCTTCCTTGCTGGAGGCGATGGGTTTGCCCGCGCGCGTGGTCGCCCTCGACGGCGAACTGCCGGCGGATCTTGATCTGTTGGTCGTCGAACGCGGCGCGCTGACCGAGGATGTGGACGGCAGCACGCTGGAGCGTTACCTCCAGGCCGGGGGCCGCGTGCTGATCCTCGAGCAAACAGACAAGGGGCTGCTTGACTGGCGGCTGCGCGAACGCCGCCTGGAGGCTGTCTTCATCGCCGACCGCTCCCACCCGGCGCTGGCTGGGCTGGATGATCGCGACCTGGCGTACTTCCGCGGCCCGGCGACCATCGTCCCGCGCGAGAGACGCCCGGCGCGCTTCTACCGCCACGGTCAATCGGTGGCCATGGAGACTCCGCATCTCACCAATGTGGGGTTGGTGGCCGGCTATGTTATCGCCAAGCCCGCCTACGGCAACATACACCCGCTACTGGTGGGAGGTTACGACCTGGAGGAAAGCGCCCTGCTGGAGGCCCGCTCCGGCAAGGGTCGCGTCATACGCTGCTTGCCGACAACATCCTGCGTTATATGCTGACGGCCCCGGCAGAGCCGTCGCTGCCCTCGGTGGCCTACCTGGGCGGCCCGCGTGGGGCGGCTTTCCTCGACCGGCTGGGCGTGGCTCACTCGAGCGCGACCGATCCCGGGGCCCCGAGACAAGTGCTCGCTGTCGGCGAGGGCTCGCGACCCGACGCCGCCCTGCTCTCCACGTTCCGCACTGCGGTCGTCCTACCCATGGCCGAGCACCTCCCCGAGGGCGTGACGGCTGCGCCCGTGAAGCTCCAGCAATCCGACCACCCCCACTACTGGAACACGTCGACCTACCAGTTCGAGCTGATGAAGTCGCTGCGGCCGGCGCCGGACCGCCTGGGCGATGATCCGCCCGACGTCTTCCGCGGGCTCGTGGACAACGATACCTACTTCTTCGAGTCGCCGCCGCTGCGGGCATTCAAGACCACAGACCCGTTCTCAGTAGAGTGGTCCAGCGAGCGCGCCACCATGCTGGTGGGCCGGTCGGGAGACACGCGCATCGTGTTGTGCTCGGCCGATCCTGGCGCGATGGAGCACGGTGAGTGCCGCCGCAAGGCGCTACGCATCTGGTCGGTGGCACTGACCAACCTTGGCGTCGCCTGCAGCCACAGGATGCGCTTCGAAGCGCCCGCGGCCGACATCTCACGGGGGCAGTGGAGCTTCCTGACGGACCCGGACGGCACCGGCGCGGAAACCGGGTATGCCTGCGGCGAGTTCGGAGACCAAACGCCCGAGCCCATACTGGTCGGCCGCATATGGGAGGAGCAGGGCGTGACTGAAGCCAACCCGAACATCCCCTCGCCCCCGGACTCGGCTTACGATGGCTTCGGCTGGTACTTCCGCCGGGCGGTCATCCCGGCTCACTTGCGTGGTGGCGCGCTCTACCTGCACGCCGACGGCGTCCGCGACATCAGTACCTACAATCGCACCGCGAACCGCACCGACGTGTGGGTGAATGGCGTCAAGCAGGCCGACCCGGTGGGCGTATACAACGCTCGACGCGGCGGTCGCGCCGGGCGGCTCTGGCAACTCAACCCGGAGGACGTGCTGTTCGGGGAGGAGAACTTGGTCGCGATTCGCGTGTATAACGATGTAGGCGCGGGCGGATTGCACCGCAGGCCGGTGCGCTTCGAAATCGAGGGGCGCAACGAGGGGATGCTCTTCCCCTACGAGTTCATCCGCTCGAAGTACGAGCCCTACTTCTTCTGGGCATGGTGACGCAGACGGCGGCCTCAGGGACGGGATGCCCTATGCGCTCAGCCCTAGCATAGCTCGCGAAGCAGGATCCGCAGGGAGCGGTGGCTGTGCATGAGGTCGAGAGTCGGCAGCGAGGGGGGAATGTCGGCCGGCTCAAAGAAGCCGTCGCCGATGGTCTGGTAGCACAGGCCACGGATGTTGGCGCTGATGTAGTGCTCGAAGACGCCCTTGGCTGCGCGGATGGTGAAAGAGTCAATCGCGGCCGACGCGTCGCCTACGTGAAGCACGCTCCCGGCGGCCATGACCTCCATCGGCACCCACCAGGGGAATGTCGCGAGGCTGA
>JALGSS010000900.1 GCA_029821745.1 Candidatus Zipacnadia bacterium | reverse complement strand
TGATGTGGGTCGGGTTCGGCGTCGCCTCCATCCACCTGCTCTCAATCATGATCCATGCGATCAACCCCGGCGTCCCGAGTCTTGGCACTCACTTCGACGTCGGCTCACTGCTCACCGAGAAGCCTCTGGACGGGATGCGCCCCCTGTTCTTGTTCATCTACAATCCGCTGCTGACGGGCCTGGCGTACTTCGCGCCTCAGGACCTGTGCTTCTCCATGTGGTTCTTCTTCATCGGGTACTTCAAGCCCCTGCGGCTGTTCTACCGGGTGGCGGGGCTGAACACACCATCAGGCTTCCCGTTCTACTGGGAGCAGAGCGCTGGAGCGTTCCTCGCCATCGCCATCTTCTATGCGTGGGCGGCCAGGGGGTACCTCAAGGGTCTGTGGCAATCGGCCTTCAACGGTGACGGTGCGGTCGCGAGTAGCCCGGCGGACCCGCTATCCCCGCGCCTTGCTCTTGCGGGGGCCGCGTGCGGGTTCCTCGCCCTGTGTATCTTCTACAATCTCGCGGGGATGAGCTGGTGGGTCGCGGGGATCTTCTTCGCCCTCATCATCCTGTTCGCCACGATCTTCACCCGCGGGCGGGCCGAGAGCGGCGTGGCGTACACGGCCTCATTTCCCTTCTGGCAGGCCAGCCGGCAGCTCAAGTCCTTCCTGGGCTCCCGCGCGCTATCTCTTGGCGGGAACTACAGCAATCTCACCCTCCTGGGGAGCCTCATCTTCCTGCATTTCGGCACGTACCCCGAGGGCATGACGTACCAGATCGAGAGCCTGAAACTGGGCGAAGAGGCGAAGGTCCGGTCGCGCCAGATGACCTGGATCGTACTCGGCGCGATGCTCCTGGGGCTGCTCGTGAACTTCCACACCTTCCTCAGCATGGGCTATGAGTGGGGCGCGAACACGCTTCAGGGAGGCACCACTCAGGGCGGCTACCACGTGTCGATCTCTCGCACGGAGTATGCGGAGGTCAGCCGGATCGTCGACGGCAATGCCCTGGCGTCCGACTGGAACCGCAATGGCTACACGATCGCCGCGTTCCTGTTCACCCTGGGCCTGGTGGCCCTGCGGACGGTCTTCCCGCGTTCGCCCCTGCATCCCCTGGGGTTCGTGATGACGACCTCGTATGGGTACGCCTACTGGGCGTCCTTCCTGACCGTCTGGGTGATCAAGTCGATTGTCCTGCGAGTGGGCGGCGCGCGTCTGTATCACCGCCTCGCTCCCGTGTTCGTGGGCCTGGTGCTCGGGCAGGTATTCTGCGTCGGGTTCCTGTGGCCGGTCTTCGCCCTGTTCACGCCGGATTCGTGGAAGACCATGGCCGACCCGTTGATCTATTTCTAGGTGTGGACGGTCGTTCATGGCAACGACGCGGCGGCGTACGAGCCGCGGGCCTACAACGTCTGCCGTTGGTGGGCCAGACAATCGTGTCTGGCTGCCGTTCTTGACAACCCCGCGGCCGCGACGAGGGCTGTGTTGAGGAGCTCACCTGGATAGCTGCGGGGTAGAGAGACCCGTGCCGGGTCTCAATGACCGGGGCCCCGCAGGGCCTGTCAGACGTCTTGCACGGGGCCCCGTCACACACACCGTGACACCCCGTGCCCATGATTCTCGTTTTTCAACACAACCCAAGTTGAGGCCCCGCTGCCGGATATCACAGACCCTGGAGGGAGCCACCCATGGCCGAGACGCCCCGTCTGAGTCACGCCGAACTCCTCGAGCTCAAGCGCTGGAACACCCCCACCATCTACAATGGCTGGGAGCAGGTGACGGACCACAATCATGCTCTCGACTGCTTCAACCTCGAAGAGGTCCGTGATTTCATGCCGCAGATGGGGCCGATGATCGGCTATGCGGTCACCTGCGTCTTCGAACCCAGCAATCCCGACCACCCCAACGCGAACCCGGATGCCTGGTCCGAGTACCGCGCTTACGTAGCGTCGATTCCGGGGCCCAAGATCGCCGTCGTGCAGGACCTCGACAAGCCAGTCGCATACGGGGCCTTCTGGGGCGAGGTGAACAGCAATGTGCACCGTGCCCTGGGCTGCGTGGGGACCATCACCGACGGGGCAATCCGGGACGTGGACGAGATGGCCAATGCGGGCTTCAAGGCTCTCGCGCGGTGCCTGTGCGTCGGCCACGCCAACTGCTACCCGATCCGCTGGGGCTGCGAGGTCGAGGTGTTCGGGCGGACCGTCCAACCGGGCCAATTGATTCACGCCGACAAGCATGGTTTCCTGGTCATCCCCGACGAGGACCAGGAAGGCCTGCTGAAAGCCGCCCGGTTCATGGACAGCAACGAGTGCAAGACCATCATTCCCGCCGC
Source organism: Candidatus Zipacnadia bacterium (assembly GCA_029821745.1). Classification (GTDB taxonomy): domain Bacteria; phylum Armatimonadota; class Zipacnadia; order Zipacnadales; family JABUFB01; genus JALGSS01. The sequence continues at coordinate 62 of JALGSS010000900.1, read as the reverse complement.
CCGGGCCGCAGCGGGCAAGAGCATGGACCAGGTGCTGGCGGACCTCGACGACGCCATCGTCC
>JALGSS010000899.1 GCA_029821745.1 Candidatus Zipacnadia bacterium | reverse complement strand
GGCTGGGCAAAGTCAGGACCCGCCGGCGGCTGAGACCGGCGCGGCTCACCGGAGGACTGCCCCGGGTACGGCGTCTGGTTGTGTCCCATGGGTCACCGTCCGAGGGTGAGTGGACAGCGCGTCCAGCGCGATACAGACAGGGAAGAGCCTACGGCTGTGTTGAAAAACCAATAACGCATGGCCGTGGGGTGTCACGGTTTGTGTGGGGCCCCACGGAAGTAGGGCCGCGACTTGTCGCGGCCGCGTCGTTACCATGCACGGCCGGACGTGACAAGTCACGTCTCTACGGGCCGAGAACCGCATACCGCATAGCTGTGGGGTGGAGAGACCCGTGCCGGGTCTCAATGACCGGGGCCCCACAGAGCCTTCCTGCCGTTGCGAGTGCCTGCGTGAGGCCTGCCCGATCGTACGGCATCGGCACGCTACGGCCATCTCGCCTTTCTCAGCACAGCGCTACTTCCGGCCCGGCTGAGGCGCGGCAGGGGCAGGCTGTGCGGGCGCAGCGCCCTGGCCACCGGACAAGCCCTGGATGACTCCGAGCAGCGTTTCGGCCTGCGTCCCTGACTGTGCGTTCCGGCCCTGGGCGTCGATGCGCACTTTCCCGCTGCCACCGCAGGTCGTGCATCGCATCTTCAGCTTGCCGCCGCAGAACGGACAGACCCCGCCGGTCAAGTCTTCGCGCAGTTCGGTGCCGAAATCCCCGTCATCAGGCAGTCCCGCCGCTTCGGGCATCATCAGCCGCCCGTCGCTCGTGTGCCAGGCAGCCGGGTACGGGCACGGCATCTCACCAGTTCCGCCGCATGTCGGGCAAGTCCCGTACTGAGCCGTAGGCTGGGGCTGCTGAGAGGGCTGCTGGGCCACGGGAGCGGGTGTCGGCGCCGGAGCGGGTTGCGGCTGGGGCCTGGGCGAGGCGACCTGCATTCGCGGACTCTGCTGCTGCGGATACGGGTTCGGCTGCGGAGTCACCGACGGGCTTGGCTGAGGCTGTGGCGGCCCCGCCTGAGGCTGGACCTCCGGCTTCTCGCGAGGCAGGAAGATCCCGAGAAGAATCGCGACGATGGCGATGATGGTCACAGCGCCCGCAACCCGGGCCGGCCAGGGAGACTTCGGTGCTGCTGCGGGAGCGCCCCTGCCGGGCATGGCCGCCGCAACCTGGGCCGTCTGGGCCTGCTCGTCGGATGCCGCTGGAGCATCGGCGAACTCAGGGGTCTGCGCGACGCCGGGAGTACGCGCGGGGGCCGTCTCGCCGCCACTCTGGGCAGGCGCCTCGAAGGATGGCGTTCCCGCAGGGCGCCCACGAGACGGCGTGCGCGGTCTCGACGCCTCGACGAAATCGGGGGCGTCTTCGGGCGGCGGTGGTTGTCGATTAGGCGGGACTTGGCGTGCCATTGGCTGCAATCCCCTGAACGGCTGATCGCCCCGTTACCGGAACAACTCGGCCATGCGACGAGCCCAGGCAGCTCACACTGTTAGAAACGCGACGCACCGGGCCCCGGTTGTACATCCGGAACTCGCTCGGCTCAAGACCCGTGGCCTCAAGCAGTCGGGCGGCCCCGGTCATGATGCTGTCCACACTCAGCCGGCCTTCGGAATCGCGGGCCGCCTCACGGACATACCTGCGCACCCGCGTGTAAGTCGGGTTGTTGGCAATGGCCCACACCGCGACCTGGACCGCCGGCCGAGGCGCGTCCGGCAGCTCGGACAGGCTGCAGAGCGTTTCCATGTCCATGTTCGGACACGGGAAGGGCTCCATGACGTCCTCTTCGGTGGGCGCGGGACGGTTGATGTTAGGGCTCCATGACGTCCTCTTCGGTGGGCGCGGGACGGTTGATGTTGGTGCAGGCCGTCGGGATCCAGACCTGAGCGAAGGTGTTGCTGCTCAAGTTAACGCTGGTCCTGCCCACGCTTGTCTGCCCCTGACGCCCCGACGTCTGGGCCCAGAACTGCGTGCCGGGCCGGATCGACACGCCACTTGGGCCACCCTCGCCTCGCCCAATGACACCGTTCACGCCTCCAGTCCGTCGAGTAGATCAACCGGCGGACCCGGGATGTCCGCGTGAAGTGCCGCGCAGAGCCCCAGGCAAAGCAACACTGTCGCGATATGCCGATCCATCGGTTCCGCCTCCTCACGCCGCCGACCACAGGCCGGCCGACGCAGACCCTTTTACTCAATGGACCTCGCCGCCGGGCAAACGGTTCCCTACCCGACAGCGATTCTCTGCAGGTACTGCCAGGCCGAGTGGGCCGCGATGGACGCGTCGCCAACGGCCGTGGTAATCTGGCGCAGCGGGGTGTCCCGGATGTCCCCCGCGGCGAAGATCCCCGGAGCGCTGGACTCCATCTCCTGATTGGTCTCGATGAAGGAGTCCTTGAGTTCTACGACGTCTGCGACCCACTCCGTTGCCGGCTCGTGCCCGATGGCAACGAAGACACCGTCCACGGGCATCTCGCTGTCCGCTTCGGTCTTCTTGTTGTGGACTTTGATGGCTGTGACTTCGTCCGAGCCAATGATCTCGGTGATCACCGAATCCCACACGAACTCGATGCTCTCCTGCTGAAAGGCCCGGGTCTGTAGGTGCGCCTCAGCGCGAAGCTCATCCCTGCGGTGGACCAGATACACCTTCTCACATATCTGAGATAGGTAAATGGCCTCGTCGACGGCTGTGTTGCCGCCCCCGGCAACCGCCACGGTGCGTGCGCGGTAGAACATCCCGTCGCAGGTGGCGCAGTACGAGACGCCCTTGCCATACAGATCGCGCTCGCCGGGCACCTCCAGACGCCGGGGGGATGCGCCCGCGGCCACGATCAGGGCCTTCGTACGGATCTCACCGCCAGATGTCTTCAGCAGCCAATCGTCGCCGTCGCGGACGACACTCTCGGCGGTGCCGGCCACGAAATCGACGCCCACGTTCGCGGCCTGCTGGTGGACGCGCTCGGCAAGCTCGAACCCGCTGATGCCGTCGGGGAAACCGGGGTAGTTCTCGATCTCGGAGGCCGTGGCTGTCTGGCCGCCCGGAGCCGCCTTCTCGAGCAATATCAGGTCCATGTTGTAGCGCTTTGCGTACATGGCCGCCGTGCACCCGGCAACTCCGCCACCGACAACAACGAGTTCTTTCGTCATGGTTTCGCCCACGATCAATGTTCCTCCGTATAGGCGGCCCAGTCGCCGCGCGTCTCATACCGTGCAGATCGGTCCGTGACCCTTGACGGGCTCTCACTTAGGTTGTATTGAAAAACGTGGATTAGCCGTGGGGTGCCGATGTCGCACAATCGGCGGGGCCCCACGGATGCGGTCAGGGCGCCCAGAGGCCCTGCGGGGCCCCGGTCACTGTACGACGTGACCACCCCGCAGCTACACAGGTGAGTTCCTCGACACGACCCTTACCAGCGCACCACAGCAAACCACATCGCCTCAAGCGTACCGTCGAGTCTATCATAGCCGCACCCGTGAAGCAACCAAACGCGAACGCTAACCGGTCACCTGCGACAACGGCAGGAAGTCGCCGCCCGACCCCGAATTTGGGTTCTGGAGACACAGGTCAAGGCGTCGGAGAGCAGGTGTGCCTAATGTCGCGCTTCATTGTCCTCTCAGGGCCCTCGTGCATCGGCAAAAGCCCGCTGACGAGGGCCATCAAGAAGCTGTATCCGGCTCTCTGGCAGGGCGTGGAGCAACCCGTGCTATACAATTGCCGGGACCCCAGGCCCGGCGAGACTGACGGCGTCACGTACCACTTCCGCTCGCGCGAATTCCTGGAGGGCCTGCGTGGCCGGCCGGGCATGATCGTGATGGATGTGCGCCGGGACATCCAGGCCCTGGACATGGCCGACTTGTTGGCGATCTTTGAGCGCGGACACAACGCCTTCTTCGAAGGCAACCCGTACGTGGCCGACGCCCTGCTGAAGTCTCCTGAGCTTCGGGGCGTCGAGCTCGTCACAGTCTTCATGGCTCCGCTGTCCGCCGAGGAACTTGCTTTCCTGCGTGACAACGCCCCCGCCTCCGTGAAGGAACTGGTGGCTGACGTGATGCGCCGCAAGCTCCTCCGGCGCACCCAGCGCCAGAAGGGCGTGCTCTCACAGGAGGACCTGGAGGACATTGAGGCACGGGCCGGGGCCGCGTACCTTGAGTTGGGCTACGCATCGGACTACCAGTATGTGCTGCCCAACCACGACGGCGAGGACAGCGAGAACTGGGACGCGTTCTATTACCCCCTGGGGGATGCGCGGAAGTGCGTCCTGGACTTCGTGGCCATACTCGAGGGCCGCACGCCCCAGTTCGCCGAGCAGTGGGAGACCACGAACCCGTAGCGCAGCGACCAGTGGGAGACCACGAACCCGTAGCGCAGCGACGCCGTAGAGGGGTTGTGTTGAATAACCAACAACGCATGGCCGTGGGCCCCACGGGGGCTGTGAGACACCTTGCACGGGGCCCCGTCGCGTCCCGCAGAGCGGGACGACACCCCGTGCCCATAGGCCCTCTTTTTCAGCGCAACCGAAGGCCCGGGCTTCATCTCACTTGTACAAGAGGTACGGCCCGCGCTTGGCCCTGCCAGGACGCGATGATCTCCTCCGCCGGACGCATCTCAGCGATCATGTCCACGCGGCGCCGGCTTCCCAGCAAGTGCTTGAGCTTCTGGTAGGTGAAGGTCTCCGGCCACATCTCCCGCAGCAACCGAGCGATATGCGCCGCCGCGGCCACGGGCTCAAGCCCCATCCGGTCTCCCAGCATGATGTACACGCCGCCGCACAGCTCCCCGACGAACTCGCGCGTGTCCGGCGTGAACTCGATGGGAATGAAGGACAGTTCAGGCAGTTCAAGGGCATTCAGCCGGTCGGCAAGCCGGGCGCCATCAATCCACGG
>JALGSS010000072.1 GCA_029821745.1 Candidatus Zipacnadia bacterium | reverse complement strand
GTCCTTGTAGGCCAAGCCGGTGTAGGGGTTCACGTGGCTCCACAGGTTCTTTGAGAACTCTTTCTGCAGCTCGATCAGGCGCGGGTCGAAGTTCGAGTACGGCTTCCCACAGGCCCCGAGCTCTTCCACCGCGTCGACCTTGTCACCCGACTTGAAGTAGCGGTTCACAAGCTGGTCCAGGTAAACGTAGATGCCCTCGTTCTTCAGGCAGGAGATGAGGTAGTCGAAGCGGTCGAGACTTTCGGCATCGAAGGTGCGGGTGTGGTCGGCGGATTTGGGGAAGAAGTGGCGCTCGGACCAGCGCGCGTCGGCGTGGCGAGGCGCCGGGCGATCTTCTCGGACTGCTCGTGGCTGGGGAAGTTGGCGCCCGCCGAGAAGCAAGTCCCCCAGAACCGGATCTCCTCACCCGTGTCGGCGAGAATGAACTTGCCGTTCCTCGCCTTGACGAAGCCGAACTTCCCGGCGGGCTTGTGATTCAAGAAGGAGACATCAACCGGGGCGCTGTCCCACGGCAGCGTGTAGGCGACCCAGTTCGACGTATCGGTCTCGCTGGTGGACGCCGACTCGCTGAGCGCGACCTGCAGGGGGCTATTGAGCCGGAACGCGAACCGGCGGGATACTGCCTCGCCCGCGGGCACTTCCTCGCCCTCTTCCTGGCGGCGGAAGTTGAACCGGAATTCGACGGTGCTGCCGCCCCAACCGCGATTGTCCTGGACGAGGAGATCGCTGGGCTGATCGATGTCGATGACGAACCCGTTGGGACTGCCGGGGGCGACTGCGACGCGCGTCGTTTTGCCCCGGTACAGGAAGTTGTCCTCGTGGGCTTCGGGAATGCTCAGTGTCTGCGGGCCCTCGTCGGTTGCGAGCTCGAAGGGCACGCCGCTGTAGTCGTCCAGATCGGCGCTGAAGGAAACCTGGTAGCCGTTGAGGCGCACGGCCTCGGGGAAGCTGAGCTCGTAGGCAAGACTCAAGGCGCCGTCCTCATCGCCGGCGGTCTCGAGGAACTTCATGATGCGTCCCTCCGCCGCCGGAACGTTGAGCGAGCCGGCGAAGTAGCGCCGATTGCCGCTTTCGGTCGCCTGGACCTCGGCATCTCCCTGGGTTGCGTATGCCCAGGCGACGCCGTGGATCGCCAGGGACACATCGACGAACCGATTGGTGCGCGTCCCGATGCGCACGGTGCCTTTGCTAAGCACCACCGCGTAGGGCTTGTCGGGATCGAAGATCACCTTCGGCCGCATTGACTCGGCCACCTGTGCCACCTCCGGCGTGGGAACAATGGCGACTTTGAACCGGCGCGGGGCCACCATACCCGGCGCTACGGCGCCCTTTCCGAACACATGGAAGCGGACCTCGAAGTCCGATGAGCCGTAGACGCGGTTGTTCTGCACGAGCACTCGCGCGCGCGTGTCCGAGGCAATGACGAAGGACGTGCCGTCGCCTAGATCGATGGCCAGCGCGCTCGCCGGTTCCGAGAGGCCGGGGCTGTCCTCTCCTTCAGGTAGCAGCGCCGATGTGCCGCTATGCAGGAGTGTCGCCCGCTTGCCCTGGAACCGGTCGGCGGGCAACAGGAAACTCACATACGCCCCGAAAATGTCGGTGGGGTCGGTGAACTCGATCTCGTAGGCGAGATCAACGCCGTCGTCCCGCGAGTCGCACGTGACGGAGTACAGCAGGCCGCCCTCGGCCTTCCCCGGGAGCCCGAACATGCCCTCGACGGTGTTGCCATCGCGCTCGGCGGTCACGTGGCCCTCGTTGGACGCGCCCGCCCAGTCCGGGGCGTGCATGTTCACCACCGCACGGCCCAAGGGCTCCCCGTCGGACAGCGTGACGACGCCCTTGTCGTTCATCGTGGTTGTGGCCTGGGCCGAACAGGACCCGGCCAGGCAGACCCAGATCACAAGCAAAAGAGCAAGGCAGCAAGTTCTCATGGTGATCCTCCGTGGGGCGACATGCGGGTTGCGGGCACTGCGGCAGCCGCTCAGTCCACCTGGCCGAGCAGCGTACCACAGCCCCTATGGGTTCGTTTTCGCCTTGCGTGAGGCAGGTTCCTTCGGGTCTGAGTGGCGCGAAGCGGGGCATCACGCGTGGAAAAAGCGAGAGCCGCGGATGAATCCTGCTCATCCGCGGCCCGCTCAGTCAGTCTGTTCGCCAGGGTAGGCAAACCGCTGCGAAGCCCGGACCGACAGCGCCGGTCCGGGAGTGGCGCCGGCTCTGCTACGGGACATCGTGCCAGTAGAAGAACCGATGGTGGGTTCGCGTGAACTCGGTGTCCTTGAGACTCTTCACGTGATAATCCAGGAACAGGCAGTTGACCATCTCATTGTGCCGCGCCTGGAAGTTGCCGTCGTGGCAGGCTCCGCCGGAGTCGGCGCATCTCGGGGCATGTGAGATGCCGCCGTTCCCGTCGTAGGCGCAGAACTTCTCAGCGGGCTTCACTATCTTGGCTATCGAGAAGGCGTAGTTATCGCCCCAGCTATCGGGCCACAGGCCGTTGCGGCATGGCGCGGTGTAGCCGCAGGCTCTGGTGGGATCACTCGGGCACTTCCAGATTTGAGTGTTTTTGATGTATGGGTCCAAGCACATGTAGTACTTACTCCGAGGAGGGAGGATCTCGTCATAGTCCTGGACATACATGGCCCAGGCGAGACCGATCTGTTTGAGGTTCGATTGGCAGGATGCTTGCCGTGCCTTTTCCCTGGCTCGGGCGAAGACCGGGAACAGAATCGCCGCCAGGATGGCAATGATAGCTATGACCACGAGCAACTCGATCAGGGTAAAACCGTGCTTCCTCATGCATCTTCCTCCTATCCATGGTTTGTGCATTTGGCCGAACAATGACCTACCCCTACGGGCCCTGAACCAACAGGCCCAGACTGCCTGACTTGGGTGCGAGTGTCGTCCTATCGGGCCCACGTGCGCCCTTCTTCTACCGAACAACTTGCTGCTGGGACGTACACTGGACATCTATTCTATAACACTCCCACAGATTCCTGCAGCATTTCTGTGCGGAGAGAAACTATCTATGGGTTCGGGTTTTTTGGGACTATTGGGATTCCGAGGCCCCCGGCACATTGCATGCGTCGTGGAGCCAACGTAGTTCATTCGGAGCGCTGGCTAATCGCCGGAGTCGGGACCCGCGAGGCCGACCGCGATGTCCACCGTCTGGCCGGAGTTGGCGCTCCAGGCCACGTCCAACTCCACGCGAAGCTTGTACTCATGGGTCGCCCGGGGGCCCGCGTAGGTCGGCGGCGCGTTCAGGGGCACCGGGATCTGGGCCTCGATCACATGCTGCTGCCCCTCGGCGAGTCGGATCGGGCCCGGAATGCGCTTCTCCGCCCGGACCGTTTGGTTGGTTTCGTATTCGTCCTCCTCGCCGATCTTCTGCCCCTCCTCATTGTACTTCGACGCTTCGTAGCAGATCTCTTCCTGCCCGAAAAAGGAAACGAGGGCTGACTTGCCTTCGACCTCATTATTGGCGTTGATGGTGGTCCTCACGGAGATGGTCTCTCCGGGCATGTAGAGCTGCTTATCGGTCTCGACTGTGACGGTCGCCGCGCCGCCGGTGATGCGGTCCCAAAAGCGCATGAGTCATGTCCCTTCTGTTCGATTAACGGTTCTCAGTGAAGACGGCGTGGAGCCAGGTTGTGCTGAAAAACGCGGATTAGCCGTGGGGTGTCCCGCTTTGCGGGACGGGGCCCCGCGGACGCGCTCAGCATGGCAAGGCGAGCCTGCGGGGCCCCGGTCACTGTGCGACGTGACCACCCCGCAGCTATGTAAGGCCTGGGCACCCAGGCCATAGAGACCGGGCACCGGTCTCTTTGCCCCGCAGCCAACCGAGTGACTTCTTCACCACAACCGCCATTGCTGCCTTCCAGCCGGACTCGACAGTTCGCCGCACGGTCTGTCCGATCCTGCATTGACACCGCGCGAGCCAGGCGCAGGAATCGATTCCCCCCCGGCGAACTACTACGCGGGAAGACATGACCTATCTGTCCGCATGAGGGGTGAGCGGTATGCGTCGCATCGCTTTGATCTGCGTGTTGCTGTCGGCTTTGGCGGCTCCATGTCTGGCTCTCGATAGTCCCTGGATCTCGGATACATTCTTCTACTGGTACTCCTGGGACTATGAGAAGGAGCTGGGCGGCTGGATGGGTGGCGTATACAACACGCCCCTCCAGGGCTACTATGACTCGCCCAGCTATGATGACAATCTCGCCAGCTTGCACCAGGCCTCGGAGTGGGGGATCACCCACCACTTCATGGACTACTGGGGACCGGGCTGGAAGGACAGTGAGGGCAACCCGCGAGAGCAGATACTCATGGAGGCCACGGAGGCCCTCCGCGGGCGCGGGTATGACACGTGGATGTCGGTCTATCAGGATGGGACCGACTTCGACATGGCCGAGTTCTCGAAAAACATGGATACCGGCCGTGATGCGGAGTTCTACCTCAGCCGGTACGCCAAGTCGCCCGCATTCCCCAAGATCGACGGCAAGCCCGTGGCGCTTGTGTATGGGCGCAACGGCGTGCCGAAGCTCACGGGGGACACCGAGGGCTTCCAGGCATACCTCCAAGACCGGTATGAGAGCATCGACGCCCTCAATGAGCGCTGGGGGACGTCCTTCGAGGACTTCGCGGCGGTCAAGCTGGACCTGGGCGCGAAGGGTCACCAACGGGCCGAGGGACAGTACAAGGTCTGGGCGGATGAGATCGACCGGATGAACGCGGCGGCAAGCGACCGGTTCGACCTGCCCGGCTGCCTGTTCTCGTGGGACATCGCATACGGGCCCTTCAAGGGATTCGGCTACTCGGACCAGACGCGGGTGTTCACGGGGCCCCACTCCTACGGCGGGATCTTCGGCGTGCCCCACCAGGCCGATGTGGAGCGCTTCATCCAGGCTGCGGTCGCGAAGCGCTACGGGACGGTCTTCTTCGACACCTTCAAGAACTTCTACCACGATTGGGAAATCCGGATCCCGGGCTTCTGCTACCCGCCGGACTTCAACGCCTTCGACCGGTTCTGGGTGCAAGTACTGAGTCACTACTCGGAAGCCCTACTGCACCTGTCCTGGAACGAGTGGTGGGAAGGCTCAAACCTGGAGCCCTGCTACGAGTACGGGAAGACGTACTGCGAGAAGAACCTGCTGTATGCGACGATCATGAAGCAGTGCTTCGACAGCATCCGCACCTGGAACGAGGGCGCGAAAGTGGCGGTTCTGCTCAACGACTGGCACTGGCTGGCGGGGGGCCGCCACCCCGAGGACATCTACGCCTGCATCCAGGCGCTGCGCCGCAACAACGTGCGCTTCGACTTGATCCCCGATGATTTCGTGACCGCCGAGGAACTGGCGAAGTTCGATGTCATCCTGGCGCCCTCGGGGGGCGTGGGCTTTGGCTACAACGCGGCTGACGAGCCCATCGCCGGAATCCTGATTGACTGGGCCCAGGCTGCCAAGAAGCGCAAGCTCATGATCGATGACTATCCCGGGCTGGAAACGCTCCTGGCGCTGCCACTGGATGAGAGTGTTCCCGATGGCGCGACTGTCACCGGCGAAGACATGAACGTGTACGTGGATGTGGGTGCGGACGGTGATGAGAAGTTCCTGGTGGACGGAGCGACCCACCCTGAGGACTGGAGCAAGCTCGCACCGGACGATTACGGGGCGACCGACCAGAAGTACACGGTCCGCTGGACGCCGGGATCGGGCCTGACCACCTCGTTCATGATGCCGTTCTCGCCGAATCGGGACCACGTGCTCCGACTGAGCGGGTCGGTGATCTGGGACAACCATGTCACGGTATCGGTGGATGGCCGCCGGGCGGCGGAGTTCGACATCAGTTCGGCCTCGCGAGATTACGAGGTAATGTTGCCCGCGGCAGCAGTCGGTGGGACGGCATACGGGGAGCTGCAATTGAAGTACTCCGAGTCGAATGTTCCGAAGGAGAAGGCCCCGGAGCAGTACGAGAGCGAGTCACGCGTGTGCAATATGGCGATCGACTGGCTGCAACTCGCGACTGTCGGCACGCCCTTCTCCGCTGAGCAGAACTACGAGACCCCGGAGACAGGCGTGGTCTTCGAGCAAGACGGCTGGAAGCTGCTGGCCGGGCGCGCCTTCGACATCCCCTATGCGCCGCACCGGACCCTCTCCGACGAGACCGGGACCGTCCGGAGCCGCTACGTGCTCGACAAAGCTCCCCGGGACATTGAGTTGGCGGGCGAGGCCAATATCCTGTACGTGAACGGGCTGTTCAGCGCGGTTGAGAATGACGTCTACTTCGAGACGCTGCTGGGCGAGTGGGCCGAGTGTTCGCGAGAATTGAAGGCACGCGGGCGGGACATCACCGTGACGCCTCTGACTGCCGGCGACACCGACATTCTCCTGGCGTACAACTACGCCGCCCCGAGCACGGGGAAGCTCAGGCTCGAGCTTCCGAGTGTACCGAGGCGGCCCATCGTCGAGATCAATGTGCTCTCGCGCGATGGCAAGGTTCAGCAGGAGCCGAGCCGCGTCCAGGCAACCTCTACGGAGCGCGTCGTCGATGACGAGTTCGACTACTATGCCGTCTACCAGGTGACGCGCGGTCTCGTGTCCATTGAAACGCCCGAGCTTGCGCTCGTACCGGGGCAAACCCAGCGCTTCGGAATCGACATCCAGAATCGTGTGTCGGGGGTGCCTCGCACGCCCGAGGTGAGCGGCAAGATTCGGCTGATCACGCATCTGCCCAGCCTCACCTCGAACGAGGCGGATTTCACCCTCGCGGAAGGGAAGACGGCGAAGGTCTCTCTGGACATCTCCGCGCGGGATGATGCGGACTGGGGCGAGAAAACGGTGATCTTCGACGTGGAGGTCGATGGTCGGCACTCCTACTTCTGGCGCACGCTGACCGTGAACCGTCTTCCGGACCTGCAGGTGACCTCACCGGTTATCAACACGCAATCGCGCACCGCGCAGGTCTCGTCGGTCGCGTTCCCCTGGGCGCAGGACGCCGACGCCGAGGATGTCCGGCTTGTGATGGGGGGAGCAACGGCGGATGTCGGTACGGTCGAGCCGAAGGACAAGGTGGACGTGACGGTACCCATGTGCCCGGAGGGGGCCGATGAGCCCGCCTACCAGGAGCTCGCGGCGGGCCTGGAATACACAGTCGGGGGCCTGGAACAGCAGAAGAACGTGACACTGGGCTTCGCGACGTACCCCGATGCGTACCCGAAGGCGCCCGATGCCGTGACGCCGATGATTGTGGTCAATCCGCATGATGAGTACCTGGAAAACACCGTCGTGACGATGTTTGCAACCGAGGATGTATTGGACGGCAAGCCGGCGTACGTGCGAGAGCAGGGCGGGAATGTGGTTCCCTCACAGTTGAGCGATCTGGCGCTGTCGTGGGTCGCCATGCTTCCGCCGAAGAGCGCGACACTGTATTACCTGTGCGCCGGGCAAGCCCCGCAGCCGGAGACCGATCTGCGACTTGAGACCACCGAGAACGGATTGACGATCAGCAACTCGAAGCTCTCGATAAGCTGGGACAAGACTCGCGGCGGCACGGTGACGAGCCTGGTGTCTCGCGCCACGGGCCGGGACTACGGAGCCGGGTCCTTCGGTGGCGGTCTGGGGACCTGGGGCAAGTATGACCCGGAATCGCCCAGCGCTAACACGTTGGACTTCGTCGGCCAGGAGAAGAAGCTGTGGCAGCGTGATCTGGAGGGAGAGGCGACGATCCGTGTCACCACGGACGGCCCGGTGGTGAAAGTGGTCAAGGTGGAGGCCGAGACGGACGGGGTCAAGTTCGAGCAGAGCTTCACGATCGGGGCCTACCAGAGCAACCTGTGCGTGATGTCCCAGATCAGCGCCGAGGAGCCCGCAGGCGAGCTCGTGCCCTTGGACATCCGGCTGGCGCGAAATCAGCTCACGAAGATCTTCCCGAACTTCACGGGCGTCCCGGCCGCGTTCCAGGAGGACAGCCCCTCGGCAGGCTGGCGAGAAGCGCCCTACATTCCGCCGTACGCCACGATGATGACGCCGAACGGCTTTGAGGAGAGCGTGTCTGTGATCCCGTGGGGTGAGCCCGACGCCTCGGTCACGAAGTTCCGGCAGGGCTTTTGGCCTGAGAACCGACCTGAGGCCGGCCCTGTGAAGTATGCGGAGATTGAACTGGCCGCGACAGACACTGATTTAGCCACGGCCCACGCGGACATTGTCCTGCACCGAGGCCACCAGGTTGTGGGCAGGCAGTACCGGCGGACCCACGTCGACCAGCAGCCCGAGGTGATCCTCCCGAAGCAGTTCGAGTGGGAGGGTGAGGTGCGGCCCCGGTCCACTGAGGCAGCCGGTGGCTGGTGGAGTCCCTATTGGCACTTCGCGGTGCCGATCACAGTCGGGCCGATCGCCGCCGGAGAGAAGAATCCTGTCATCACGTTGCCCTTGCCGTCCGATGACCTCCCGATGCCCGCCGGCTGCGGCGCCGTCGACCTGGCTTCGATGCGCCCCGTTGTCCAGTCTCCGGCCGGCGTGACTGAGTTGCCATTCGTGTTGGACTCGGCGGCAGACGCGATGGTGATCACGCTGATAGACTCGGCATGGTCCGCGCCGGCGCCGGCCACGCGCGAGTTCAGACTGTACTTCGACACGATAGACATGGGGAGGAAATGCGCCCCACCGGGCCTGGGCAGTCCCGCGGCGACCCACTTGCTCAACGGGTCCTTCGAAGACGGCGCGAAGTACTGGACACTGGCGGGCCCGCGCCTGCACACCCTCGGAGCGCACACCGGTTCCAGAGGAGTTGAGCTGTCGTGGCGTCCGGGCATGGGGCCGGCGGTGATCAGCAATAGCACCATGCGCTTGATCCCCAACAGCCAGTACCGGGTCACCTTCTGGGCGAAGAGCACTGACCCGCAGGCGACGGTGCGCACCAATTTCTATGCGGGCGCGGAAGTGGACTTTCCGCAGGCGGCGGTGCCCATCAACAATGACGGCCAGTGGCACCAGCACACAGTCAACCTGCCGGTCGGCGAATTCTCAATGGGGATCAGGCCGGCCCTGCGCCTGTGGGTGCTCGACAAGGAGCAGACGCTGTACATTGATGATATCACGGTGGAGAAGGTGGGGGCCAAAGAGCCCCTCCAGCCTCCGATCAAGCGCGGCGCACTGATTGCACGGTAGGGCTCACGAGCAGGACCGGATGTTGACGCGACACGACAGCCCTGGAGGAGAGCGCTATGTCTGAGAGACAGATTGATCGGCGAGGATTCTGCGGCTCATTGCTCGCGGGGGCTGCGGCGCTGTCTATGTCCGGCTTCGCGGGAGCCCAGGACACAGAGCGCACCAATATCCTGTTCATTACCACCGATGACCTGGGCCCGCAGCTCAACTGCTACGACGATCCCATCCCGCACACGCCGAATCTGGATCACCTCGCCTCAGAGGGTGTGCGGTTCAGCTCGGCTTACGTGACCCAGGCCTCGTGCAGCCCGTCGCGCAGCAGCATGTTCACGGGCCTGTACCCGCATCAGAACGGGCAGATCGGCCTGGCGCATCTCGGGTACTCAATGACTGACGGCCTGCAGACGCTCCCGGGGACACTGAAGGCCGGGGGATACTTCAACGGGGTGATTGGGAAGGTCCACGTGGGGCCGGGGGCGAGCTTGCCCTTCGACTTCAGAGGCACTCCCCACGGGAAGACGCGGGACGTGCGCCTCGTGGCAGACAGTGCACGGGGTTTCTTCGAACAAGCGGGCGACCGCCCGTTCTTCCTCATGTGCAACTACTTCGACCCGCACCGCCCGCTGGTGGAGCAGGTGAAGGGCGTCCCCGAGAAGCCCTACGGCCCGGACGATGTGAAGCCGTTCTCGTTCCTGGCGGGTGCCGACTCGCCGCAAGTGCGGAAAGAGGTGGCGGGATACTACGACTGCGTGGACCGCATTGACGTGGGCATCGGGATGCTGATGGAAGAACTCGAGAAGTCCGGGCACGCGGAGGATACGCTGGTGATATTCATCGGCGACCACGGGCCGCCATTCACGCGGGGCAAGACCACCTGCTACGAAGCGGGCCTGCGGATCCCCTTCATGGTTCGCTGGCCGGGACACGTGCCGACCGGTCGGATCAGCGATGCGCTGGTATCGACCGTGGACATCATGCCCACCTTCCTGGACGCGGCGGGCCTTGCGATCCCCGCCGGGCTGGCGGGGCGGTCACTGCTGCCTCTGCTCCAGGGGCGCGAGACTGCCTGGCGAGATATGCTCTGTGCGGAGTACACAACGCACCATCCGGGCGGCTACTTCCCGCGGCGCTCAATCCGGGACTCGCGGTACAAGCTGATTCTGAATCTGCTTCCGGACCGGCCCAACCCGATCAAGAATGTGGATGGTTGCGCGGCGTTCCGGACCTCCCAGCTCGCTGAATACGAGGGGACACGGACGCGCGAGGTCATGGACCGGCACGCAAATCCGCCCGCCATTGAGCTCTACGACTTGTTTGAGGACATGGACGAACTGCACAATCTGGCCGGGAAGGCGGAGTACGCGGACGTGGAAAAGCGTCTGCTGCAGGGCCTCGAGCAGTGGAGACGGGACACAGAGGACCCCCTGCTTGATCCCGACGAACTCGTGGCGCTCACGCGGGTCCATGACGAGATGCGGGCGAAGGCCAAGAAGGCGAAAGCCAAGAAGAAGTAGCGGGATGATGAAAGAGGAGTGCGGCTGGAGCAAACAAAAACGCCCGGTCCCTCGGTAGGTGCAGCAGAGGCGCCGCAGGGGGCTGACCGGCGCGACGCGACCGAAAGCGTGAGGGAACCGGGCGGGCGTCTGTGTCACAGCGCTCGAAGGAGCCAGACGCGATGCGTAACAGATGAGAGCATTGGAGCGCGGCGGGACGGGTGCGACCCCCGAGACCAGGCTTGAGACGGGTGCGACACATACTGCAGGAACTGCCTCAACTACCAAGCTAACTCAACTGCGTCACTGGGTTCGGTACTGCCAAGCGGCGACATCAACGACAACGGCAACGATAGCGGCGGGAACGGCTTCAGACAGCATGGCCTGGTCACGTCCGTACGTCCGAGGCGTTACTGCGGCGGTCCTGGCAACCATGGCTGATGGCTGCCTTGCGCCGCGCTCCTGGAACGGCACGAGCAACGTCTGCTCGTCCGATGACCACGTGTGCGACCTACGTTCCGGGCTCTGTTGGTTGGAACGTTGTGGTCACCACAACGCGAATAGACTACCAGATTAGTAGGCTTGAGCCTATCAGGGGATTCCCCATATTATGCCGAGAAATCCCTTAACTCATCTATATAGTCCGCAAGGCCTGCGAATTCTGGTATGATGGCCGCCGCCGGGCTCAGCTCTCGACACTGGTGTGATGCGCCATGCCCAGAAGACTCGCAGATGTTGAAGGCCTGGGACAACGCACGTTGGTGATGGGGATCATCAACGCGACCGACGATTCGTTCTCCGGCGACGGTCTCCGGAGCAGTGTCCGGAGCGCCATGCGCCAGGCGACGCGCTTCGTCGACGAGGGCGCCGACATCCTGGACGTGGGGGCTGAGTCCACGCGCCCGGGTAGCGAAGCTGTCCCTCTTGAGCAGGAGCTCGAGCGCGTCGTGCCGATCGTGGAGAGCATCCGGGCGACACTTGACGTCCACGTTTCCGTGGATACCACCAAGCCCGAAGTCGCCCGGCGTGCCGTGGAGGCCGGCGCGAGGATTATCAACGACATCAACGGCCTGCGGGCCGACGGGATGATCGAGACGGCCGCCGATCTCGGCGCACCCGTAGTGATCATGCACATGCAGGGAACGCCACGGACGATGCAGCAGAAGCCGGAATACGATGATGTGGTGGGGGACATCAAGGCGTGGCTGGCCCGGCGCGTCGAGGCGGCCATCGCGGGCGGCATCGCGGAGTCGGAGATCATCATCGACCCGGGGTTCGGGTTCGGCAAGAGCGTGAACCACAATCTCGAGATGCTCCGCCGGCTGCGGGAGTTCGAGTGTCTGGGGCGCCCGATACTCTTGGGCACCTCGCGCAAGTCGACGATCGGGCAGGTGCTCGACCTGCCCGTCGCGGAGCGGGTCTTTGGCACGGCTGCCACCTGCGCGGTGGCCATCGCGAACGGCGCCGACATTATCCGAGTGCATGACGTGGGACAGATGGTGCAGGTAGCGCGCACGACCGACGCCATCATGAAGGGATGGCCGGAGTCATGAAGGCCGTTGAGGACAGGATCAAGCGCAGCCTGCGCAAAGAGCTTCTGGGCAAGCGCCGATCTTTGACGCCCGAGCAGATTGCCGGCAAGAGCGCCATCATCACCTCGCGGGTGTTGCAGTCCTGGGAGTACCAGCAAGCGCGGACGGTCTTGCTCTACGCCGATTTCGACTGTGAGGTGGCCACGGGCGACATGATCGCGTCGGCGCTGCGGGACGGCAAGCGCGTGCTGTTGCCGAGAGTGCGGCCGGGGGTACCGTGGCTTGATCTGTATTTCGTCGAAGATGTGGCCAAGCAGGTCGCGCCCGGCTCGTGGAATATCCCCGAACCCCGGCCCGAGGCCTGTGAACCGGGCAGTTTGGCCGACATAGAGTGTGTCATCGCTCCCGGCATCGGCTTCGACATCCACGGCGGGCGTTTGGGATATGGCGGCGGCTACTATGACCGCCTGTTGAACTCGCTGACACCGGCCCAGGCGCGGGTCGCCGTCGGGCTCGGATTCGAACTGCAGCTTGTGCACGAGGTCCCCCGCGGCTTCTTCGACGCGAGTGTCTCCATCATCTGCACCGAGATGAATCTGATCGACAACCGCTAGGCCGGCCGGCGCGCGCGCGGACCGGTATCTTGCAGGAAGGGCGGACCTCAATGGCGCGGGACAAGATCCGGCTCAAGAATATGTGCTTCTACGGTTACCATGGCGTTGATCCGTCCGAGCGGGCCCTGGGCGGGCGGTTCTCCTTCGATGTGGAGTTGGCCCTGGACCTCAAGCCGGCGGGCGAGACCGACGATCTGACGAAAACCGTGGACTACGCGGCCGTGTACACGCTGGTCGCCGAGATCCAGGGCGAGCGGGAGTTCATGTTGCTGGAGGCGCTGGCGCACACCGTGGCCGAGGCGATCCTGACGCGGTTCGCCGTGGACGAGGTGACCGTGAGGGTCCGCAAGCACAGTGTGCCCATCCCGGGCGTTCTGGACTGCGCCGAGGTCGAGATCACGCGGCCCTGAGCGGCGCTGTTCGCGCTGGTCGACGCGCCTTGATGGGGAAGAGGCATCCGAGGCTCACGAGGCAAGGGATTAGTCTGAAACGCTGGACACGAAGAGGCGAGAACGATGATCATTGACGCCCATGTGCACGTGAAGGGCGGGGACGAGTACCGACGGGAGTTCCCCCCTGATCTGATCCTGCAGACAATGGACGAAGCGGGGATCGACAAGTCTGTAATCTTCGCGATCTGCTTGCCCAGCCGCCAGTCCAACGACCTGACATTGCGGTGCTTCGAAGCCTGCCCCGATCGCTTCATTCCCTTCGCCCACGTACTCCCCCAGGAGGGAAAGCAGGCGATTATCGAGCTTGAGCGGGCCACCGGCGAGATGGGCTGCCGGGGCCTCAAGCTGCACGTGGGGGAGATGCCGCAGTTCGAGGAGCCGGAGATTATCGCCGCGCTGACCGACGTCTGCATAGCGGCCCGAGAAATCGACCTCGCGGTTCTGATCGACTTCGGGAACCGGTTCCCGATCTGCGAAGCACTCGTGGACGCCGTGCCGGGGCTGAAGCTCATTGTGGCCCACTTGGGCTCACCGCAGAACGAGACCATCGTCAACCAGTTCATCGGCCTTGCCTATGACAACCCGAACATGTACCTTGACGCCTCATACTCGACCTGCTGCTGGAAGATCCCCGAGGCCATCAGCCGCCTGGGGGCAGACCGGATCATCTTCGGCTCGGACGGGCCGCTGATCCATCCGGCCATCGAACTGATGAAGATCAAGGTCTGCAATCTGAGCGATGAGGACTTCGAGAAGGTGACGTGGCGCAACATCGAGGGGCTGCTGGCATAGCTGCCATCGCCCTGACTGCGGAGGGACGTGCGCCGGCTGAGCGCACGGACTGGGAGGAAACCGATGGAACTCACCCACCTGACGGTTCGCGAGTACACGAGCAAGCTGGCGTCGGGCGACCCAACTCCCGGTGGGGGCAGCGCAGCAGCTCTCGCGGGGGTACTTGCGGCGGCGCTCGGGGAGATGGCCGGCAATTTCACCGTGGGCAAGGAGAAGTTCGCCGCCGTCGAGGACGACGTGCGCGAGATTCTCGGCCGGCTGGGAGAGCAGCGCGCGCGACTCATTGAGCTGACGGACGAAGATGCCAACGCATACGCCCTCGTTGGCGCGGCGTACCAGATGCCGAAGGCCTCGGACGAGGAGAAGGCAGCCCGGCAAGCGGCGATCCAGGGCGCGCTGAGGCAGGCTGCGGGCGTCCCACTTGCGGCGACGGAAGCCTGCGCGGCGATCATCGACGAACTCGACGAGCTGCGCCAGAAGGGCAATCCGAACCTGCTGAGTGATGTCGCGGTGGCGGCGGAGTTCGCCATGGCCGCTTTGCGCTGCGGGGCCCTCAACGTGCATGTCAACCTGGCATACATCAAAGACGAGGGCTATTGCGCCGACGTCAGCGAGATTGTGGATGCTCGTCTCCAGGCTGCCGAACAGCCGGCGCGATATGTGTTCGACACTATCGAGTCGAGCATCCGCGGCGGCGTCTGACAGATCCGTGGCCCGGTTGAGCGCCCAGGTGGTACAATGGAGTGGGCGTGTGCCCCTGCCGAACACGATGCATTGGAGTGACCACGATGGACGCGACATTCCCTGCGCTGCAACTGGCGCTTGATTTCATCAACTTGTCCCAGGCCATGCGGGCGGCCAAGGAGGCCGTCGCGGCGGGCGAGATCTGGCTGGAGGCCGGGACGCCGCTCATCAAAAGCGAGGGGCTCAACGCGGTCCGCTCGCTCCGGGCGGAGTTTCCCGATCACACGATCATCGCGGACATGAAAATCATGGACGCGGGACGCACGGAAGTCGAGATGGCCGCGAACGCCGGCGCGAATATCGTTGCGGTGCTTGGCGCGGCGTCAGACTCGACCATCGAAGAGTGCGTCGAGGCCGGGAAGCGGTATGACACGCAGATCATGGTGGACCTGGCCGAAGTCGCCGACCCTGTTGCCCGGGCGGTTCGGGCGCAGGAGCTCGGGGCGGGGATCATCGGGGTCCACTGCCCGATTGATGTGCAGATGCGCGGGGGCGATCCCTTCGACACCCTCGCGGCGGTATCTCAGGCGGTGACTATCCCGGTTGCGGTAGCGGGCGGTATCAACTCGGAGACAACGCCCCGCGCCCTCGAAGCCGGCGCGAGCATCGTCATCGTCGGCGGGGCGATCAACAAGGCCCCGGACGCGACACAGGCCACGAGGCAGATGCTGGAGGCCATCCGGACCGGCGAGGCCATTGAGACGGATCTGTACAAGCGTGGCGGCGAGGAGCAACTGCGCGAGCTGTTCGGGAAGGTCAGCGCGGCCAATATCTCCGACGCCCAGCACCGGAAGGGCTGGCTGCCGGGAATCCGCGCCATCGACAACTCGATGCGGTGCATGGGCCCCGCGACCACGGCCTGGGCATATCCCGGGGACTGGAACAAGCCCGTTCAGGCCATCGACCACGCGAACCCGGGGGATGTCCTTGTGGTCGACGTGCGAGGCGAGGGCCCGGCGGTCTGGGGCGAGGAAGCCAGCAAATCCTGCGTGGCAAAGGGTCTCGCCGGCGTCGTGATCCACGGGGCACTGCGAGACAGCGCGGAGATTCGCGAACTGGGATTCCCTGCCTTCTCGACGATCATCTGCCCGGCGGCGGGAGACCCGAAGGGTCTTGGGATGATCAACGTCCCGCTGAAGATCGCGGAGACAGACATCAATCCCGGAGACTGGGTGATCGCCGACGCCGATGGGGTCGTTGTGGTCCCGAAGGAGAAGGCCGTCGAGGTGGCCAACCGCTCCCTGTCGGTTGCTGAGCGCGAGGCCCGCGAGAAGGCCGAGATCATGCGCGGCTCCACTCTCGGGCAGGTCGCTGAGTTGGAGAAGTGGGAGCAGAAGCGGTAGCGACGGCCATGAACCGAGAGAGAATCATCCTCGTTGGTCCCGGCGCGATGGGGTGCGGAGTGGGGGCGTATCTGAGCCGGCAGGACGCGGACCTCGCCCTGCTGGACTACCGCCCCGAGCGTGCCGCACAACTCAACGCAGGGGGTATTCGCGCCGAATACCAGGGCTCGAAGTGGACGAGCAGGATTCCCGTGGCCTCCGCGGCGGAAGAACTGGGTCCGGCGGGCCTGGTGATCTTCCTCGTCAAGGCCTACGCGACGCGTGATGCGGCCCGCCACGCGGCGGCGTGTGTTGATGACCGCACGGCGGTGCTCACTCTCCAGAATGGGCTGGGCAACTACGAGGCCCTCGCGGACGTGTTCCCCCCGGAGCAGGTGCTGGCCGGGACGATTGTGATGGGGTGCGCATCGGTGGGGCCCGGCGAGGTGCTGATCTCCGGCATCGGGGACATCGTGCTCGGATCGCCCTTCGAGAATGATGAGTTGACGGGCGCCGCGACGGCCCTGCTCGACTCGTACTGGCCCGCCGTTGCGGGAGTCGATGACATCTTGCCGGCGATCTGGCGCAAGGTGACCGCCAACGCGGCGATCAATCCCCTCTCAGCGCTGACCGGATTGCTCAACGGGGCGCTGGTTGAGGATGAGAGCCTGCGCGAGACCCTCGGAGCGATCGCGAGAGAAACGGCTGCCGTGGCGCACGCAACAGGCGTAGATGCGTTCGAGGGTGAGGCCCCCGCCG
>JALGSS010000898.1 GCA_029821745.1 Candidatus Zipacnadia bacterium | reverse complement strand
GGCTTAGCCATCGGCATCACTCCCCGTGTGCTTGGCTCTAAGGATACCATGCCAGGATCACTTTGAGGAGGGGCGAAAACGAAAAACAGCGGCGTCTTGTGCGACGGGGCCCCGTGCAAGGCATCTCAGAGCATCCGCCAACGCTGCTCTAGTATTGCTTCAGAGTGATCGTCGCTCTTTCGCCGAAGGTCTTGAGCCGACCCTTGATGGCGAGGTGAAGCACGATGGTGTGGGTGCCTCGCTCGAACACAGGCAGGACGAGTTCCTTAGTTGACACATCCCCGTAGCGCGGGCAGTAAGTCGAGATCGCCGCCTCCGCGTCACCTTTCGGCGTCTCAGCCACCAGGATGACTTGCCCCCCGCGGCGTGATGACGCCGGCCACTCCGCGTCGCCGGTATTGCCTACCGACGCCCGCAGCTTCACCTGCATCCCCGCGGGCACGAGAATGGCCTCGTCACCGACGGCGGTGCATGCGGCATCGCCCACCTGCGCGTAGATGACATTGAACTCCGCGTTCAGGAACTGCACGGGCCCGACTCCCGTATACTCTCCCCCGCCGACGGCACGCAGCGGGACATCAGCCGACGTCCTCCCCATGCCCTGGGTAGTCACGTCCACGCCGACCTCCTGCGACACCATCTCCGAGTACCGATCGCCGAACTCCTGCCATGCACCGGCGAGGCCCTGCACGTATGCGTCCCGGTCAATCGTGATTACTCGCCGGTTCTTGAGCCGGTCCCGGGGCGCGCAGATGTCCCGCGCGTTGTCCATGAGACCGGTAGCGGCGGCCCTCGGAGCCCGCCACGGGTGGATGATCCCGTAGTCGCTGTTCTCATTCACCCGGTACCCGCCCGGCCACCACCAACTCGCGTCCCCGTGGGCCTCGCTGAGCAGGACCATGTGCCCCAGCCACTCATGGATCTTCGCCTGGTGCTCATAGTCTTCCGGCTTGTAGCTCGGGTGAAGGCTCAACCCGTACTCGGACCAGAAGACGGGCTTCCCGTTCCCTGCGTATCTGCAGTAGGCGGTGATGAATCCCGCGGACTTGAACTGCATCCAGTCGCGTCGCAGGCCCCAGCCCTCAGGGGAGGTGAAGTCCAGATGCTTCGCCCCCGAGATCGGGTCGTACGCCATGGGCGTCACCGCTCCGAGACTCCCCGTGCCTCCGTAGCCCACCCGGTGGCTGAGCAGGTGGTTCGGGTCCAGATTCCGCAGGACCCCGCAAGCGTGGTTGTATCGCTTGTTCAGATAGTCATCGATAAAGCGCCGGTAGACGGCCACCATCACCCGCCATTCGCCCGGCTGTGTGATCTGGTGGTTGGTCGGCCCGACGATTCTGCCCTCGTCGTCGCGGTTCGCCTCGCAGCCCCATACTCCTTCGGCGGCCTCGATGCTCCCGTACTGCTCCTCGATCCACGCCGCCCAGTCCCCGTCGTAGCGCGCCCGATCGTCTTCTCTCCCCCAGCGGGGCTCCCAGGCGATGTCATAGGCCCAGATGGCCTCGTTGCCCGCAAGCCGCCCGCCGACGATCAGTTCTCGCACCATGGCCTCGTCGAAGGCCGCCGGATGCGCCCCGCCCAGGAACACGTTGAGTCGGATACCGTGGGCCCGGCATCGCTGGGCGAAGTCGTTGAAGCAGGGGAGTTGGTCAATCCCGTTCAGTATGACGCTCAGGCTGGTCATGTTGAGCGCCTCGGCCAGCGTGAGATCCGCCTCAACCTCATCCGGGAGGTAGTTCTGCGGGGTCAGCCAGTGGCGGTTATACACAGTCGGGTCGGACCCTGAGACGTACAGCGGCCAGAAGTTGCATCCGTGGGGGTACCACTTCTGATCTCCGAGCCAGAAGTCACCGTCGCGGACCTGCATGAACTCCCCATCAGCGGCCGGTGCAGTCAGCATCCGCACCGGCTGGACCACCGCATCCACGGGAACTGGCGCGCCGGTCTCGAGCCGCGATGCAGTCGTGGTCACAGTGCACGACACCCGGTCCCGTGGCTGCCATTCATGGGCCACGCGCTTCCGCTCTCCTGGGGCGAGGCTCAGGACATCCGGCGCCCTCGTGCACATGCCGCTCTGGTCGGTGCCGTTCGTGGCTTCCCAGGTGAATTCGAGCTGCACCCGCTGCGACTTGCGCCCCAGATTGGCGACCTCCGCTCCAATCGTCATGTCCTCGTCGGGCCAGTAGCTGACCTGATCCGCTCCGGCTTCAATGAGCACTACGCCATGCGCGCGCTGCCGGGCCACTCGCGGTTGCTGAGGATCGCGTCCGCGTCCAGCCCGATGCACGTCCACAACGCGGTGTAGGTGTCAGGCTGCAGGCTCAGATAGCTCCACGCGATGGTGCCCAGGGGCTTGTCGCCGCCATCGAGACCCGTGACATGCGGAAGCCAGCGCCCTGCCCGCTCTCCGAGGAAGCCCTGGCCCTGCGGTCTCGCCACCGCCGCGATGGCCTTCATGGGTCCCTTCAGGAGCGGAGTGCTGTCGCCTTCGCGGAGGCCGGCTCGGACGCCGGCTCGGACGCCGGGGGGCTCGTACGTCTTGTACCACGGAGACAGGCTCTCCAGCATCAGCGGCTGCGTTTCGCCTTCTTCAACCGGTGACGGCGCCACGCCGATGTCCGC
>JALGSS010000897.1 GCA_029821745.1 Candidatus Zipacnadia bacterium | reverse complement strand
GGTCATGACCGGGCGACCGGATATCATGCAGATCGAGGCCTGCATGGGCGCATCGGCCGCGGTGTTGGAGCTTCTGTTGCAGTGCTCTCAGGGCATCATCCGGGTCTTCCCCGCAGTGCCCAACTGGTGGCGCGACGTTGCATTCGAGGGCATCCGCGCCGAGGGCGCGTTCCTGATCTCCGGCCGCATCGCGGACGCCAAGGTCGACACCGTACTGGTGTTCAGCGAGGCGGGCGCGGTGCTTCGGCTCGCCAATCCCTTCGGGGACGCGCCGTGCGAGGTCCGCCGGGGCGACGGGGAGATCGTGCGCATCGACGAACCCATCATCGAGCTGCCCACATCTACAGGGGCGGCTCGACGGCGTTGCCATACGCATCCCACGCCGGGCAGGCAGGGCTCCGAGCGCTGTCGCCCGGCCCTCCTCCGGTTCTCTCAGGCCTGTCTCACACTCGTCGGCGGACGGGGAGGACGTGGAGCGCAGGCTCCGCCTCAACGGAGGACAACATATGATGGTCTGCCGGATGGTGGTGCCGGTGATGTGGCTGATGTGCTGCGGACTCGCGACGGCGCAGGATGCGCCTCGTGACTGGGGTGAGTGCTGGCAGCCGGCACTCCCAGACCACGAGCAACACCCATCCCTGTTCTATGACGAGAGCGACCGGCCGGGCATGCGGGAGCGCATTCAGCGTGAGCCGTACAAGCGGTGGTGGGAAGCCCTTGGCAAGAGCGGTCTGCGCACCTCCCCCGCGCTGAAGTGGTGGCTGGCCGGTGACGAGGAAGCGGCAAAGCAGGCCCACACCAATCTGCTGGAGACCCCCATCTGGCGCCAGAAGCCCCAGGGATACCTCGAGCCCAGTTCCCACCGGTTCGCGGACTATGTGGCCGCCTACGACATCCTCGCCGCGTGGGAGGGTCTCAGCGACGCCGACCACGCGATCATCCGCGACCGCATTGCCGCCGAGGCCGACCACTACCTGTCCGTGATGGAAGGCGGCGTCCCCGGTGGCTGCAACTTCGGCAATCAGCGCACCCTCGCCGCCTCGGCCCTCGGAATGGCCGCCCTGACCCTCTGCGAGTATGCTGATAGCCCAAACGGCCCGGCACGATGGCTGGGATGCGCGCTGGAGCAGATCCGCCGCGACGATAACTTCTGGTTCTTCCGGCCAGACGGGCTCTTCGTCGAGGGCCTCGGGTATACGAACTACATGAATGTTCAGTTTGTCCCCTTCGCCATCGCCTACGAACGGGCGTCCGGCAAGTACATCTTCGAGGACGAGCGCCTGCGCCAGTGGCTGACCTTCGCCGCCTACCAGATGCTGGCGAACGGCGAACTGGTGCCGTGGGGAACCTGCGAATCCGGGAAAGGGCTGGGGTTCTGCGGTGTGCTGTGCAATGCCCGATACGGTCGCGATCTCGCGCCGCTGTTCCAGCAGGCATTCACTCTTCCCTCGTCACCGATCCCGCATCCCTACCACCTGCATATCACCCTGGCGCAGTACGAACCCGAGGTCGCCGGCGATGCGCCTGCTGCTTCCCGCGCATTCCCCGCGTCACAGACAGTGGTGCTTCGCGAGAACTGGGGCCACGATACCGTCTCAGTCTGGTTCGCGGGCAAGGACGGCACGTGGCCGCTCAAGTACCGCTACGGGACATACAGCCACGGGGACGCCGGGCATTTCGTTCTCGCCGCGTGGGATGAGGTGCTCGCGGCGGACTCCGGCTACGATCACTGGAAAAGCCGCGATTACTACGGCGCGCCTTTCCACAATGTGATCCTGGTCGACGGCGAGGGTCCGGCCCAGGATACCCCCGGCGCGATGACAAGCATCGAGGTCGAGGGTCCCGTGCGCCACGCCACGGTTTCCACGGAATACGAGGGCTGCACGCTGCGCCGGACGCTGGCTCTCGTCCGGGGGCGCTATGTGGTCATCGCGGACAAAATCACTGCCGACGAGCCGCATGAATACACGTGGCAGGTGCGCTCAGCGTGCCCGCCCGACAGCGAAGGCACCGCGCTCTCGGGGCGCGAGGTCACCTGGCCCGGCCTGGACAGCGCACGGTGGCGGAATCTGGTGCCGGGGCGGACCTTGCTGACTGTCGTGGGCCCGTCCTTCGCCCAGTGGTCGCTGGAGTCGGGACGATGGCGTCCCATGTCGGGCAAGCCTGAATTCATCAACCAGGTGGCGCTGGCCAGATGGCAAGCCCAATCCACCGTCGGCCTGTTCATCCTGATCCCCAATCTGCAGGATGCGCCCGACGTGTCATGGGAGCCGCTTGAGGGCCAGGGCATCAGCGTGAAGGGCCCCGGCTGGGAGGATCTGGTCACGATCTCCGAGGACCGTCTGACCGTCGCCGCCCGAGATGGAGCCTTCAACCAAGACATGAGCTTGTGAAGAGCGTCTATGAGAAGCGAAGTCAAGCACGCACGAACCCCCTCTGTCCCGGCAGCGGTCAAACTTCGCCGGGCGATACGCAAATCCGCTGCGGCGACGTCGTGGCCATGCATGTACCAGGGCCTGTCGGCGCGACCGGAAGGCACACCGCCCCTGGAACGCTGACCAAACTGTACAGAATTCAGGCTCTCGAATGAGCCGGCGAATCAAGACAGATCAGGAGGAGAACGCCCGTGTCGGTCCTATCATTGCTTGCCATCTGTGTTGTGTTGCTTGCCGGAATGTGTTGCCCTGCCCCAGCGCAGGAAGCACCCCAGGTGAAGCCCAATGACCCGCTCGA
>JALGSS010000896.1 GCA_029821745.1 Candidatus Zipacnadia bacterium | reverse complement strand
AGCTACGGTCTCGCGGGTCATTTCCGCGCGCCCGCTGTTGTGGATGCGGCGAAAGTGCCCGACGTGGCTGCTGCCAGCAAGGCCACGGATATGGCGAACTGGCTGCCGATTCCCAGTGTCGCCGTTGAGGGCCGGCTGCCGAACTCGCGGTGGGACCGGACGCCGACTTTCAGTGTGGAACAGTGCGCCGTGCCTGTGGCGGACATATTGGACATGCCGCCGGGCGCAGATGACATCCCGCCGATTGACGCCCCGCGTTTCGTCGATGCGGAGGCCGCTACGTGGGTGTCGCCGATGGACGAGGTTCTGGGGATCAGCACGGGGCGCCGCTCGTCTCGATGCTATCCACTGTCAGTTCTGCGCTGGCACGGCGTGGTCAACGACACCATCGACGGGCGATCCATCGCGATTCTCTACGACGCCCTGAGCGGCGCAGCGATGGCCTTCTACCGTCGACACAACGGCCGGTCCGCGGCGAGTGCATCAGCGGGCCTCTCATGGGCAAGGCAACGCTCGAGCCAATCGAGATGACGCGCACTACCTGGGCCCGGTGGTCACATCGCCACCGGCATACTCAGATCCTGTCGCGGAACACCGGACACGGACGCCCGTACGCGACCGACCCGTACACGTCAGACGAGGCGATCGCGCTGCGTAAGGCTCTCACGAGGGCGACCGGTGCAGACCTGCGGGGCATCGGGGCCAACGCTCTCGTGCTCGGAGTGCGCATCGGAGAGGATACTGTTGCCTTCATCCCACCCACAACGCCGCCTTCCAGGCCTCTGCGGCAGAATGTGCAGGTTGGGGGCAGACGAATGCGGGTGACCTACGACGCGCGGACCACAAACCTCGCGTTCAGTGCTTCGTTTGCGCCGGGGCCCTCGGCCCGGCAGTTCACGTGCTACTGGTATGCGTGGTGCGGAGCGTATCCACAAACACGCGTTGAGCGGCTGGGACGATAGGAGCAACCCGCCGACAGTCGCCCTGAGGAGGATGCATCGTGCACTACCTGATCACCGGAGGCGCGGGCTTCATCGGGTCGAGCCTGGCAGACCACTTGCTGGCACGATACGACGACGCGCGGGTCACGGTATTGGACAAGCTCACCTACGCCGGAACCCGGGAGAATCTGCAATCGGCGGAGGCCACCGGCCGGCTGACATTCGTCGAAGGCGACGTGTGCGCTGAGCAGACAGCGCGAGAGGCCTGCGAGGGCGCGGATATCGTGATTCATGCCGCTGCCGAAAGCCACGTGGACCGCAGCATTCTCTCGGGCCAGGAGGCAGCCCGCACCAACTTCCTGGGAACGTTCACGATGCTGGAGGCGGCGCGACAGGCAGAGGTCGGCAAGTTCCTGTTCCTGTCGACGGACGAGGTCTACGGGGCGAAGACTGAGGGCAGCTTCAATGAAGAGTCGCCGCTGAACCCGCGGAATCCGTATAGCGCCGCGAAAGCCGGGGCCGATCGGATGGCCCACGCGTACTTCGTCACGTACGGCATGCCCGTCATTATCACCCGCCCCTCGAACAATTACGGCCCGCGCCAGTTCCCCGAGAAGCTTGTGCCGCTGTTCGTCTACAAGGCCCTCCGAGATGAGGCCCTGCCTGTGTACGGAGACGGCCGGCAGCGCCGCGACTGGCTCCACGTGGAGGACCATTGCCGGGCGATGGATCTGATTCTGAGGGAGGGCGAGGCCGGGGAGGCGTACAATATCCCCGGTGACAACGAGCGTCGGAACCTGCAGACGATCCAGATTATCCTCGACGAGCTCGGCAAGTCGGAGAGCCTGATCCGCCATGTTGAGGATCGCCCCGGCCACGACGTTCGCTATCCCCTCGACGGGGTGAAAATCGCCGGGCTGGGGTGGGACGCGCTCGTGCCCTGGGAGGACGGCCTGCGGGAGACCGTCCGCTGGTATGTCGACAACCAGGACTGGGTTGAGCGGGCGATCAAGCGCGGGGAAGACTTCCACAACCAGTGGTACGCAGGCCGCAAGTAAGACTCTGACGGAGGCGACTGATGAACGATCAGATGAAAGTCGGCATCGTGGGGTGTGTCGGGCGCGGGCGCAGTTTCTTCTCGGCGTTCGCCAATAACCCAAAGACGCATCTGCACGCGCTGTGTGACATCCAGGAGGAGGGCCTGGCACAGCAGGCAGCCGAGCTCGGGGTTGAGCACACCTACACCGACTACCAGGAGATGATCCAGCGAGCCGGTCTGGACATGGTTCTCGTCGGCACGCCGATGCCGCTGCACACGCCCCAGGCCATTCTCGCGCTGGATGCCGGCATCCACGTCATGAGCGAGGTGCCTGCCGCCGTCAGCATGGACGAGTGCCGGGCGCTGGTGAAGGCTGCGAACGAGAGCTCGGCCACGTACATGATGGCTGAGAACTACACGTACATCCGCACGAACGTGCTGGTTCGAGAGCTGGCCCGCAAGGGACTGTTCGGGACCATGTACTATGGTGAGGGCGCGTACATCCACGAGCTGAAGGGTCTCAACGAGATCACGAAGTGGCGCCGGAAATGGCAGGCGGGCGTCAATGGGGTCACGTACCCGACCCACAGCCTCGGGCCGGTTCTCCAGTGGTTTGACGAGCGCGTCGTGAGCCTGTGCTGCATGGGCGCCGGGCACCACTACACGGACCCGCGCGGCGATGAGTATGAAACCGAGGAGAGCACGAACATGATGTGCAGGCTGTCCGGCGGCGGCCTCGCGCACATCCGCGTCGACATGCTCTCG
The DNA here is from genome assembly GCA_029821745.1 of Candidatus Zipacnadia bacterium. Taxonomy (GTDB): domain Bacteria; phylum Armatimonadota; class Zipacnadia; order Zipacnadales; family JABUFB01; genus JALGSS01. The sequence continues at coordinate 110 of JALGSS010000896.1, read as the reverse complement.
GATAGGCCGCACTGCATGACGTACTACTCGCTGCAAGGAACCGACGGGTGCTACGAGGCCCCGCGCGGGCCGGCCGACCAGCACAAGATCTGGCTCAGGCCGATCCACGG